>NZ_JBDPMD010000015.1:0-148570 GCF_039871875.1 Sphaerisporangium sp. B11E5
CGGGGGCGGGGAGTGGCACGGGGGCGGGGAGTGGCACGGGGGCGGGGAGTGGCGCGGGGGCGGTGGGTGTGGGTACGGGAAGTGGTGGGGGTGGGGTCAGCGGATGTCGATGATTTCGGGGCGGTAGTGGTGGTCGGCGTACCAGGCCAGGGTGCCGGCGAGGCCGTAGGCGCGTAGGCGGCGGACCGAGCCGTACACCACTACGTCGCGGCGGGTGGCGTAGGCCTTGGTCAGGCGGCGGACCTGGTTGACCAGGGCGCGGTCCTCGTGCATCTCCTCGATGGCGACGCGGGGGAAGCCGCCGGAACGTTCGTACAACTCGGCGGTGATGGCCACGGTGGCGCCGGGCATCATGACGTAGGGGCCCAGGTAGGCGGGGTCGCGGTTGCCGGGGCGGAAGCGGCCGAACGTGGCGGCGACCTCGACGAGGAACGGGATCAGCCGGCGTTCCCACATCTTGAGCCGGAACTCGTCGGTGCGCGGGCGCAGGAGGCCGCCGACCATCTCCAGTCCGTCGCCGAAGCCCCGCTTGACCGCCCGCACCCAGTCGGGGCGCGGCAGGCAGTCGGCGTCCGTCCGCGCCAGGTGGGTGGCGCCGCGCGCGATGGCGTGCCGCATGCCGGTGTCGGCCGCGGCGCCGGTGCCCTTGCGCGGCTCGGGGATCACCTCGATCGTCATGCGGGACGTCGCGGCGTACGCCCGCACGACGTCGCCGGTGCCGTCGGTGCTCGTGTTGTCCACCACGACGAGCGTGAAGCCGGGGTCGTCCTGCTCCTCCAGCGCACGCAGCGTCGCCTCGATGCCCTTGGCCTCGTTGTAAGCCGGGACGATCACCCACAGGTCCATGGCGCCGCCGCCTTTCACAAGTCCGCGAACATGACGCCGAGGCTGATGCCGCCGCCGAGCCCGAGCAGCGCCACCCGGTCGCCGGGCCCCGCGCCGCCCGCGTGCAGTTGGAGCGGCAGGCTGGCCGAGGCGCAGTTGCCGTGCTCGGGCAGTGTCACCACCAGGCGGTCGCGGGGGATGCCGAGCACACGCACCAGCGCGTCCAGGTACGGCACCGCGACCTGGTGCACGGCCACGTGCGAGAAGTCGTCCCAGGTGAGACCGGCGCGTTTCAGCGCGTCCAGGAAGATCTCCGGGCCGAACAGCTCGAACGCCTCCCGCAGCCGCCGCCCGTCGCCGCGGAAGTAGGAGTGCTCGGGGTCACGCGGGTGCGCCGAGCCGCCGCCGGGCAGCGTGCCGACCGCCCAGGCCGTGGAGTCGGCGCGGAACTCGCGGTAGAAGATGCCGCGCCCGGGGTCGGCCGTGACGAGCACCGCGGCCCCGGCGTCGGACAGGGTGTAGCCGGCGAACGCCTCGATGAACTGCGCCCGCCCGGACACCCGCCACCGCACGGCCCGGGAGGGCACCTCGCCCGTGCAGACGAGGACGGTGCGGTGCGCACCGGTGCGGATCAGCGCCTCGGCCACCTGCACGCCGTTCAGCAGGCTGTTGCAGGCGTTCTTGACGTCGAACACCGGGCACGACAGGCCGAGCCTGGCCGCGACCATGTGCGCGGTCGCGGGCTCCACCATGTCCTGGGACGCCGACGCGAAGATGAGCAGGTCGGCGGCCCGGTGGTCGAGCCCGCGTGCCGCCGCGGCGGCGAGGTCGGACGCCTGCTCGTCCGGCGCCGCGACGTGCCGCCGGCGGATGCCCGTCATGCGCTCCACGATGCCGCGGCGCGGGACGTACCCGTCGATGCGTGCCTCCACCTCGGCACTGGTGAGCGTGCGTTCGGGCAGGTAGGTAGAGACACCTGAGATGCGGGCCCACATGGCGCCCCCCGTGATGACCTGAACAATCCCCCTGTGCCGGGCAATCTACCGAAATATGCAGATCATCGGGCGGCTGCGGTAAAGGTCAGCCCGCGGGAATCCAGCCCAGGCCGACGGCCGCGATGATCACGATGCCGAGGGCGACGCGGTAGACGATGAACGGGGTGAACCTGTGGGTGCTGATGTACCGCAGGAACCACGCGATGGCCGCGTAGCCGACCCCGAACGACACGATGGTGGCGAGGATGGTCGGGCCCCACGCGGGCGTCACGCCGTCGCCGATCTCGAACAGCTCCAGCACGCCGGACATCAGCACCGCCGGGATGGCGAGCAGGAACGAGTACTCCGCCGCCTCCTCGCGCCGGTAGCCGAGCAGCAGGCCCGCCCCGGTCGTGCCGCCGGAGCGGGAGACGCCGGGGATGAGCGCCAGCGACTGCGCGAGGCCGTACGTCAGGGCGTGCGGCAGGTTGAGGTTCTTGTCCAGGGTGAGCTCGTTGCGTGCCATGCGGTCGGCCACGGCGAGCAGCAGGCCGAAGACGATCAGGCAGAAGCCCACCAGCCGCAGGTCGCGCACGGTGGTCTCGATCTGCTCCTTGAAGGTGAGGCCGAGCACCGCGATCGGCACGCTGCCCGCGATGACGTACCACCCCATGCGGGCCGCCGGGTACTCGCGCAGCTCCGGCGTCCACAGCGAGCGGGTCCAGGTGGAGATGATGTCCCAGATGCGCTTGCGGAAGTAGATCAGCACCGCGGTCTCGGTGCCGAGCTGGATGACGGCGGTGAACGCGGCGCCCGGGTCCTTCCAGCCGAAGAACGCGGAGACCACGCGGATGTGCGCGCTGGACGAGATGGGCAGGAACTCGGTGAGCCCCTGCACGAGGCCGAGCACGAGCGCCTCAAACCAGCCGATCAATGAACGACACCTTCCTGGACCGTGCGGCGGCGCCGCGGGCGTGACGCGAGCCTAGTGAGGCTATCGAAACCCGGGGTCCGGTCAGGCCCGGATGGGGATCGGCCCGAGGCCGGTGCGGGGGCCGCCGGCGCGGGTCAGGTGCGGAGGGCGGCCGACAGTTCCCGGGCGAGGTCGGTCATGCCGCACTCGCGCAGGCACTTGATCATCATGTGGAGGTCCTTGGCGACCCGGACGGATCGCACGTCGGCGGCGAGCTCGACCGCGTGCCTGGCCTGCTCGGCGCCGCCCTCGCGGTCGCCCTCCCTGGCGCGCAGCACGGCGAGGCGGGTCTGGCACCGCAGGCCGGTGCGGGTGCGGGTGGCGCCGAGGCGGGCCAGGGCGGACGCCAGCCGTTCGCGGGCCCGTCTGTCGTCGCCGAGCTGGAAGAGCGCGAGGCCGAGCGCGCTGTCGTGGTGGCCGGGGGAGACCGTGATGTGCCGCGCCCAGGCGGGCACGTCGTCGCCGGAGGCGACGGGCTCGTCGCGGGCCAGCGCCTCCTCGGCGAGGGCGATGTGGCGGAGCCCGGCGGGGACGTCCCCCGCGGTGGCGCAGTGCCGGGCCGCCACGGCGTGGACGTTGGCGCGCTCGGCGCTGGAGACCCGCTCGTCGCCGAGGGCCAGGCGGAGGATCTCCACGCCGTCCCGCGGCCGGCCGAGGTCGGCGAAGACGGCCGAGAGGTCGAGCATGGTGTGCGCCCGCAGGTCGCGGTCGGCACCGCGGGCGGCGGAGTCGAGGGCGAAGGTGAGCAGGCGCGTCGCGCGTTCCATCTCCCCCTGGTCGTAGGTGGCCCAGCCGAGGCGGTCGGCGAGCAGCCCGATGGCCGAGCCGAGCCGCTCGCGGGTCGCGGAGGCCATCGGCTGGTCGCGCAGCATCACCGCCCATTCGAGGGTGCCGCGCGCCATGGCCACCGCCGCGCCGCTGCCCTTGGATAAGTCCATCCGCATGGCGAGGTCGGCGGCGGCCTCCACCGCCTCGACCTCGGAGGCTCCGACACGGGACGGCGGCCGGGCGGCCAGGCCGTCGAGCAGGCGGGTGAGCGGCTCACCGCCCGCGACCCCCACAGAGGCGGCCGCGATGACCGAGAGTAGGCCCCGTCGCTTCATGTCATCGACGGTACCCATTTCGGGGGTGTCGGCATCGGGGGTTTCCGGCAAGCCGGGAGGATCGAATAGCAGACCGACGGCGAGCTCGTAGCGGTGCAGGAGCGATGGGGTCACCTCGCGGTCACCCCGCTCCACTCTGCTGAGGTGACCTGCGGAGACTCCGATGCGCTCCCCGAGCTGGCCCAGGCTGAGACCCGCACGTCTGCGGGCGTCGCGCAGTTCGCCCCCGCTCGTCATGGTCACTCCTCGTGTTGCGGCAATGACGATGCGGCAGCACCGCAACGGTGACAGCCCGTCATCAACCCCTCACACTGACCGTAGCGCGGAAGTCACTCGCGCGGCCTGATGACGCCACAAATGGCAGGCCCGGGAAGGCCGATCGGCCTGCCATTGTGCCTGGATGTGAACGAGGTCCGATCCCGATGCGCGAACCACCGGCGCCTGCCCGCCACCCCCTGTTAGCCGTGCGCCTCGAAGAGATCAACCGGCTGGACGAACTCGACGAACTGCACGAACTCTGCGAGCTGGAGGAGCCCGCCCCGCTGCTCCCGCCCGCGCCGCCCGGGTGGACCGTGTTCCGGTCCGACACCGGGCGCTACTGGGCGACCCGGTGGCGGTTCCGGGACGCCGACGAGGCCGCCGGCGTTTGGCGCACGGTGGACGCGGACGACCCGGCGACCCTCACCCGGCTGATCGCCGAGCAGGAGCACCGGGCCGGGCCCGCGTCCTGAGCCGCCACCCGGCGGCGTGGAGGTCAGACGTCGACGCGGCTCTCCGGGCGGTCCGGCAGCTCCCAGTGGGTGTGGTAGACGCCCTCGCGGTCGGCCCTGCGGTAGGTGTGGGCGCCGAAGAAGTCACGCTGGCCCTGCACCAGGGCGGCGGGCAGGCGCTCGGCCCGCAGCGCGTCGTAGTACGACAGGGCGCTCGCGAAGCCGGGCACCGGGATGCCCGACCGGGTCGCGGTCACCACCACGTCCCGCCAGGAGTCCTGCGCGGCGCCCACCTCGGCGGCGAAGTTGGCGTCCGACAGCAGCGTGGCCGCCCGCGCGTCCGCCTCGTAGGCGGCGCGGATGCGGTCGAGGAAGCGGGCCCTGATGATGCAGCCGCCGCGCCAGATGGTCGCCATCGCCCCGAGGTCGATGTCCCAGCCGTACTCGGCGCTGCCCGCCTGGATCTGGTTGAAGCCCTGCGCGTAGGCGACCACCTTGGACGCGTACAGCGCCTGCTCCACGTCGTCGGCGAACGACGACCCGAGCTCGCCGCCGGACGGCCCTGGCAGCCCGCGTGCGGCGCCGCGCATCTCGGCGTGGCCGGAGATGGACCGGGCGAACACCGCCTCGGCGATGCCGGTGACCGGCACCCCGAGGTCCAGGGCCGTCTGCACCGTCCAGCGCCCGGTGCCCTTCTGCTCGGCCTGGTCCAGCACGACGTCCACGAACGGCCCGCCGGTGGCGGCGTCGGTGTGCGACAGCACCTCGGCGGTGATGTCGATCAGGTACGAGTCCAGGCGCCCGGTGTTCCAGGTGCGGAAGACCTCGGCGATCTCGGGGGGCGACAACCTCGCCCCCTTGCGCAGCAGGTCGTAGGACTCCGCGATGAGCTGCATGTCGGCGTACTCGATGCCGTTGTGCACCATCTTCACGAAGTGGCCCGCGCCGTCCGGCCCCACGTAGGTGCAGCACGGCACGCCGTCCACCTTGGCGGCGATGTCCTCCAGGATCGGGCCGAGCGACTCGTACGCCTCGCGGGTGCCGCCGGGCATGATGCTCGGCCCCTCCAGGGCGCCCTGCTCGCCCCCGGAGATGCCGGCGCCGACGAAGTGGATGCCGCGCTCGCGCAGCGCCGTCTCACGCCGCCGGGTGTCCAGGTAGTGGGCGTTGCCGCCGTCCACCAAGATGTCCCCAGGCTCCAGCAGCGGTGCGAACTCCTCGATCACGGCGTCGGTGGCCGGCCCGGCCTGCACCATGATCACCATCTTGCGCGGACGGGCCAGTGAGGCCACGAACGCCTCGGGGGACTCGGCCGGATGGAACTCGCCCTCGTGACCGAACTCCTCCATCAGTGCCTTGGTCTTGGCCTCGGTGCGGTTGTGCACGGCGACCGCGTACCCGTGGCGCGCGAAGTTGCGCGCCAGGTTGCGGCCCATCACCCCGAGTCCGGTGACGCCGATGACCGCCTGCTGTGCCATATCCGATCACCCTCCCTTTGCTTCGGCAGTACGCCCCGGACCACGGTCCGGTTCATGTACGAGCCAACGCTACGCGGAGGGTGTTACCTGTCCGTCAACCGGTGAGCAGCCTGGCGAGAGGGCTCTCGTCGAGGTGGTGCAGCAGCTCGGCGCAGTCCTTGTAGACCACGCGGGCGCCCGCGTCCATGAGGGAGGCGGTGTCGATGCCGCCGGACCGCAGTGCGACGCACTCCACGCCGGCGCCCCGGGCGGCCAGGGCGTCCCACACGCTGTCCCCGACGAAGACCGCCTGACCGGTGGTCAGGCCGCCCTTGTCCAGGGCCTGCCGCACCGGCTCGGGGTCGGGCTTGGAGCGCTCGACGTCCTGCGCGTGCACGATGGCGGCCACCGCGTCCTGCGCGCCGGTCACGCCGATCAGCCGCTCGGCGTCGTCCTTGTGCGCGCTGGTGCCCACCACGACCTGCAGCCCGGCCCCGGCGAGCCGCCGCAGCAGCTCCCCGGCGCCCGGCACGGGGCGCGCCTCGCCGATCCTCGGCTTGTACAGCTCGGAGTGCGCGTCGGAGATCGCCTGCGCCTCCTCGTCGCCGGCGGACGGCAGGAGGTAATCGATCAGCGCGCGGTCCGCCCGGCCGACGGCCCCGTGGATGTCCACCATGGGGATGTCGTGTCCCTTGCGGCGGAACGCCTCCCACCACGTGACCACGTGCAGGTAGTTCGTGTCGACCAGGGTCCCGTCCAGGTCGAAGATCACTCCGTTGGGCATCGTGCACCGTCCTTGCCGTCGTCCCCGCACCTGCCCAAGTACCCTGGGTGATCGGTGCTAGTCCGCCGAGCAGGAGTCCTGGGTGGCGTCGATGCCCTTGAGCTCCTTCTGGGAGACCGGCGCGGGCTTCACGCCCTTCCAGTCGTCGCCCACGATCAGCACCAGCCGGGTCGTCGTGGTGTCGCTCACCTCGGCGTAGCGGAAGGTCACGAGGTCGCGGGCCAGCGTGGGGGCCCGGGTCTTGCCGTTGGCCGAGAACCTGACCTGCGTCTTCGGGTACGGCTTGTCCGGGGCGTCGCCGACCCGCACGACGCTGTAGCCGCGCTTCTCCAGGTCCGAGGCCACCTGGGCGGCGAGGCCGGAGCGGGTGGTGCCGTTGCGCACCACCACCTCGATCTTGGACTTCGGCACGTCGCCCTGGCGGCCGGTCTGAATGTGCGCGCCCTTGATCTTGGTGTCGGTGGCGACCAGCCGGAACAACTGCTTGGCCTGGGGCTGCACCCACTCGACCCGGCCGGGCTGGGTCAGCGAGTAGCGCCACGGCGTGGTGACGAACCGGATGTTCCCGGCGGTCAGCCCCTGGGCGCCCGCCGCCAGCTCCCGCAGCACCCCGATGGTGAGGCCGGGGTCGGTCGTCACCGACTTCGTGGCGGCGTCGAGGAAACCGAACAGCTTGGCGGGGTCGGTGAGCGTGGCGCCGCTCATGGCCTTCTTGACCATGGAGGCGATGAACATCTGCTGCCGCTGGATGCGGCCGATGTCGGAGCCGTCGCCGAGGCTGTAGCGGGCCCGGACGTACCCGAGCGCCTGCTCGCCCTTCAATGTCTGGCGGCCCGCGGGGAGCTTCAGCAGGGCCTTGGGGTCGTCGATCGGCTTCGGCACGCAGACCTCGACGCCGCCGAGGGCGTTCACCATGCTCTTGAAGCCGGTGAAGTCGACCTTGGCGAAGTGGTCGATGTGGATGCCGGTGAGCGTCTCGACGGTCTTCCAGGTGCAGGCGATGCCGCCGAAGTTGAACGACTCGTTGATCATGCCGACGTGGGCGCGCTGGCCCGGCAGGCCCTTGCGCGGGGGGCAGGACGGCAGCGCCACCAGCGAGTCGCGCGGGAAGCTGATCAGCAGCGCGTTGTCCCGCTGGGGGGACAGGTGGGCGAGGATGATCGTGTCGGTGCGCTCGCCGTACTCGCGGTGGCCGTACTTGATGTTGGCGCCCGCGCGGGTGTCCGAGCCGACGAGCAGGATGTTCAGCGCCTTGCCGACCTTGGCGGGGCGGGCGCCGAGGTCCGCGGTGGGGACGTCGTCGTGCCTGATGTTGCCGCTGAGCTTGGCGTACGCGCCGACCAGCGTGACCGTGACGGCGACCGCCACACCGGTGACCGCCGCGACCAGGCACCACACCCACGTCATCCAGGGACGCCTGCGCCGGCCGGGTGGCCGCTCGGTGCCGCCCTCGGGCCGGACAGGGGCGTCGACAAGCCCGCCGTTCATGATCCCCACGAGAGGCCGGGGCTGTGGCCGCAGGCCACCCGCCGATTCGAGGCGCCGGGTCCACCCGCCCGGCAAGCCGTCGGTCAGTCTAGCGAGGGAGTGTTTCCGGGGAATCTCGGGTCGCGGTATTCACAGGAAAGTGGCTACTTTTAGCATTTGTCACTGCGGTCCCACCCTCCGCGCGGCCCCGCGCGAGCCGTCGGCCGAGGCGCTGACCTGGGATTTCGACGTACCGGTGTCCGAGGGCCGCGCCGGCGATGACGGCGGCGAACAGCAGGGCCTCCCAGCCGAGGCGCATCGGCAGCGACAGCCCGGCGGCGTCGGAGGTGACGCGCCTGATGACCTGCACCACCAAGGGGTGCAGCAGGTAGATGGAGTAGCTGACCAGTCCGAGCCACGCCAGGGCCGGCGCGGTGGCGCGGTGACGCGACGCGAGGCCCACGGCGAACGTGAGCCAGGCCGCCACGACGGCCGTCGACCAGCCCTGCACGAACTCCTGCCGCGCGGCCTCCGCCATGCCCCACCCCGGGCCGTGCCACACCGCCGCGGCCACCGACAGCACGGGGACCACGACGACGATCAGCCGCGTCGCGGGCCGGGCGCCGGAGCGTTCCATGCGGTAGAGGGCCGTGCCGGCGAACATGGTGGCGAGGATGACCAGGCTCTGCCAGGCGCCGACCCGGCTGTTGAAGATCAGCAGGATGAGGCCGAGCGCCGCGATCACGACGGCGCCACGCCGCCGCAGCGCCTCGCCACCGCAGGCCACCGCCAGAAGCCCCGCGAGAAGCGCGACGGCGGCGACCACCACGACGGGGGCGCCGAACATCCGCGAGAGCAGGCCCGCGGGCACGACCGCCCCGGCGGCCACGGCGCAGCAGGCGAGCGTGACCGAGGCGGCGGTGCTCGCCCTGTGCACGCCGAACACGAACATCGCGGTGACCAGCAGGTAGAACACCATCTCGTAGGAGAGGGTCCAGAAGACGTTGACGACGCTGTTGACCTGCAGCAGGTCCTGGAGCATGGTCAGGTGGGCCAGCGCCGACGTCAGCGGTTCGGCGCGGGCGTCGGGCGGCAGGCGGGTGTACACCTCGACCAGCGCGAAAGCGGTGCCGAGCACGGCCGTGAGCAACCACAGCGGGTAGAGGCGGAACACCCGGTTGATCCAGAAGCCCCGCACGTCGCCGCGGCGTTCCAGTGAGACGGGGATGACGTAGCCGCTGACGAGGAAGAACACCAGCACGCCGTACTGCCCGAAGTCGAACCACGGGCTGATCGCGTTCCTGACCTCGGGCAGGAGGGCGTCCAGGGAGTGCTCGAAGACCACGATGAGGGCGGCGACGCCGCGCAGCGCGTCCAGCCAGGACTGGCGGCCGGTCCGCGGCGAGGGGAGCGAAGGGGACGGAGGGGACGGACGGGTCAGGACGTGCATTCCGCCCGCCCTACCCAAAGATGCACGTCTTTCACCATTCGGGCCACCATAGGCGGCTCGAGCCCGTGGAACCGAACTGACCATTACTTGGTGTGGTAAACCTCACAGGGGAACTGTGGGTGTCGTCAGCCCGCCTCCCGGGCCTGGTGCAGCAGGCCGGTGAGCACGTCCTCCAAGGTCACCACCCCGAGCACGAGGCCGTCCTCGCCGGTGATCGCGGCGAGCTGCGCGCGGCGGTCACGCATCAGCGCGAGCATCTCGGCCAGAGTGGTGCGGCGGTGCGCGTGCGGCAGGTCACGGGCGGGCAGCGGGCGGTCGGGAGCGTGGCCGTTCAGCGCGTCCAGGACGTGCAGGTAGCCGCACAGCGACCCCGGCGCCTCGCCGCGCACCGGGAAACGGGAGTGGCCGTAGCGGCCGGCGTAGTGCTGCAGCTCGGCGGCCCCGGTGGTGGCGGGCACGCTGACCACCTCGCCGATCGGCACCATGACGGACGCCACCGGGCGCGCGTGCAGGGCGAGGCTCGCGATCATGCGGTCGTGCTCGTCCTGGTCCAGTAATCGGTGCCGCCGCGACTCGCGGATCAGGGCGGGCATCTCGTCGGAGGTGTAGACGGTGCGGATCTCCTCGGCGCGCGGGATGCGCAGGAGCCGCAGCACGGCCGAGGAGAGGGCGTCGATCACGACGAGCAGGGGACGGATGGCGCGGGCGGTCACGCGCAGCGGCGGCACCAGCCACACGGCCACCCGGTCCGGGCCGGCGAGCGCGAGGTTCTTCGGCACCATCTCGCCGATGATGACGTGCCCGGACACCACGACGAACAACGCCAGGGCGAACGCGGCTGGGTGGACCAGGCCGTGCGGCACGCCCGCCGCGGCGAACACCGGCTCCACGGCGTGCGCCAGCACCGGCTCGCCGACCGCGCCGAGCGCCAGCGAGGCCAGGGTGACGCCGAGCTGCGCCGCCGCCAGCATCAGCGGCACCGAGTCCATGGCGGCGAGCACGGACACGGCCCGGCGCGAGCCCTCGCGGGCCAGCGGCTCGATCTGCGTGCGGCGCACCGAGATGAGCGCGAACTCCGCGCCCACGAAGAAGCCGTTCAGCGCCAGCAGCGCCACGATGACCAGCCCGTCGAGCGGCGTCATCCGGCCCTCCACGCGCTGCCCGGCGCGGGCCGGCGCGGCGTGACCCCGGACGGCGCGGCGGGATCAGGAGGATCGTCGGGGTCGGTGTCCGCCGACCCGGCGGTATCGGCCGGGTCGGCGGTATCTGCGGGCTCGTCCTGGCCGGCGGTATCGGCGGGATCCGAGGGGGCGGGGGTCGTCAACTGGGCTCCTTCTCGTCACCCGGTGCGGTGAGAGTGATCTGCTCGATCCGGCGGCGCCGCATGGTGTCGGCGCGCAGCGTCCATCCGTCCACGACGACGGCGTCCCCCGGCTCGGGCAGGCGGCCGAGACGGCTGATCAGCAGCCCGGCCAGGGTCTCGTACGGGCCCTCCGGCATCTGGAAGCCGTAGCGCTCCTCGGCCTCGTGGGCGCGCAGCATGGCCGGCACGGCCGCCGAGGCGCCGGGCGCCAGCATGCCGGGCACCGGGCCGTCCGAGCCCTCCTCGGGCAGGTCGTACTCGTCGGCGATGTCCCCGACCAGCTCCTCGGCCAGGTCCTCCACGGTGATGATGCCCGCGAAGCCGCCGTACTCGTCCACGACCACCGCCATCTCGGCCCGCGCCGCGAAGAGCCGGTCCTGCAGCGCCGCGAGGTCCAGCGACTCGGGCACCAGCACGGGCGGCCGGGCGATGCGGGCGACCGGCGTGGCCGCGCGGCCGGCCTCGGGCACGGCGAACGCGTCGACCACCGACGCCACGCCCACGATGTCGTCGAGCTCGGCGCCGGTGACCGGCAGCCGCAGGTGCCGCTCGCCGCGGGCCAGCACCAGGAACTCGGCCACGGTGCGGTCCCCGGAGACCGTCACGCACACAGGGCGGGGCGTCATCGCCTCGGCGGCGCTGCGGTCCCCGAAACGCAGGGCGCGGCGCAACATGGCGGCGGTGCCGGTCGGCAGGGTGCCCGCCTCGGCCGACATGCTCATCAGCATGCTGAGCTCGTCGGGGGAGCGCGCGGAGGCCAGCTCGTCCTGCGGCTCGGCGCCGACCGCCCGCACGACGGCGTTCGCGGTGGCGTTGCACGCTTTGATCAGCGGGGCGAACACCGCGGAGAAGACGCGCTGCGGCGGGGTGGACAGCCGGGCGACCTGCATCGGGCGGGACAGGCCGGCGTTCTTCGGCACCAGCTCGCCGAGCACCATCTGGCTCACCGTGGCGATGAACAGCGCGAGCACCGTGGACACGCTGTCGGCGGCACCCTCGGGCAGCACGCCGAGCGCGGGCCGCAGCAGATGGGCCACCGACGGCTCGGCGATGACGCCGAGCAGCAGCGAGGTGATCGTGATGCCGAGCTGGGCGCCCGACAACTGGAACGACAGCCGGCGCAGCGCGGCCTGGATGCCCTGGGCGCCGCGGTCGCCGGCCAGGGCCAGGCGGCTGATCTCGCCGCGTTCCACGGTGACCAGGGAGAACTCGGCGGCGACGAACAGGCCGTTGGCCATGATCAGCACCAGCGCGGCGAGGAGGAACAACAGATCGACGATCACCGTGGCGCCTTCCCGCGAGGCCCGCCAGGTATCGGGCCGCGCGACGTGTGCGGTGCCTTCGCCGGAACCGTACCGGGACGGCACCGCGCCGGGGAATGGCGCTCCCGGTACCCCGCCGCGGAATCTTCAATCCACCTGGTGCGGGAGGCCTCGCGGGGGCGCTCGCGACGATGTGCGCGATCGTTTACATGGGAGCGGTGAACCGTTATTCGATGTCTATGTACGCGCCGGGCGAGATCCTCCATCGTGGTAGGAAAGTCCGATACCGCCGGAACCGTCTTTCACCCCCGCCGCCTCTCGCCGGGGCTTCCTCCCTGTGACGTCCACCGCCTCGTCTAGCTCGGGCCTCCCTCTCGGAAGTGGCATGGTGCACCGGCGCCCTGAAGCGATCCACGACTCGGCCCGCCGCCTCAAGAACCCGCAGTGTCTCCCGGTCTCCGGGCCTCCCGTAAGAGGTGATCCGATCCGTGGTTCCGCCCACCACCGCGATCGCGGACGTGCTCCAACTTCGCGGGCTCAACGGCTGGCTCAGCCCGCCGCTGCGCCGCGTCCACTGCCGCATGGGCCTGCTCGGCCGGGCCAGGACCGTGCAGCTCGCGGCCGGACCCGGCGGGGACGACCTGGAGTCCCTGCACGTGCTCTTCGACGACGACCTGCGTGACCGTGTGCTCGTCGTGGCCGGGGCGCAGGCCGCCGCCGGGGCCGTGTGGGGCGAGATCCACACCCGCGCCGCCCTGGCATGCCGCCTCGCGGCCGTCGCCGTGGAGGGAGGCGTGCGTGACCTGAACGCCTTCCGCGACCTGGACCTGCCCGCCTGGTCCCTCTACGAGGCGACCGCGGGCGCCGGGCCCGGTGTGCGTGTGGCGTCCGTCGGCGCCCCCGTGACCGTGGCCGGGGTGCGCGTCGACGAGGGCACCCTGATCGCCATGGACGCCGCCGGCGTCGTGGCCGTCCCAGGGCCCGACGTCCTTGACGACTCCTATGCCTACGCCGAGGCCGAGGAGGAAGTGATAAGCGCTCTGCGCGAGGGCAGACCGCTGAAGGAGGCCCACCGCCACAAGTCACAGATGACGGCCAAACTCCGCCGCGCTCTGTGACCGGCGGACAGCACGGTGGAGGCCCCGGAGTCCGGGGCCTCCACCGTGGGTGTGTCAGCTCTTGAAGGCCTTCTTGACGTTCTTGGCGGCGTCCTTCACGCGCTCGCCGGCCTCCTTCATGCGGCCGGAGGCCTCGTCGGTGCGGCCCTCGGCGCGCATGTCCTCGTCGCCGGTGGCCTCGCCCACACGCTTCTTGGCCTTGCCCTTGATCTGCTCGGCCTTGTTGGAGATCTTGTCGTCCGCCCCCATGACGGTTCCCTTCGTGCGATGGATCGCTTCCCTATTGCACCTCTCCGAGGAGTAGGGGGATAAACGCGGTTCCTGCCCATCTGCTGCGTCAAGTCCTGCTATAACCCGTAGAGCGGGATATTGAGGTAGAGGCAGAAAGTTTCATCGCGCAACCGACGTCATGAGGGGCTGTTGCCGTCAGTTCACCTGGCCACTCGCCCCGCCGGGCCCGGGCGGACATACTCGATCAGGGCCGGGAACGGGAAGGCGGGCGTATGACCACCCCCTCACAGCGGCGTCCGGCGGTCTACGCACTGATGGCCGCCGGGGCGGTGCTCGTGCTCGTGCTCGCCCTGTGGTTCGGCGGAGGCTGGCCGGGCACGGAGATCCCCGGACTGCCCACGCCTGGCACGCTCACCACCCTCGGGCTGCCGGTGGTGCGGGTCGCGCACGACATCTGCGCCGCCGTGACGATCGGCGTGCTGCTGGCCGCCGCCGCGTTCGGCGGCACTCCCGGGGAACGGCGCCGGATCACCCGGGCCGCGGCGCCGTGGGCCCTCGGCTGGGCGGCGACCGCGGGGCTGACCCTGCTGCTCACCCTCTCCGACCTGCTCGGCCTGCCGATGGGGGAGGCGCTGGACTCCGGCTTCCTGCCGACCTTCACCTTGGACGTCCCGCAGGGCCAGGCGTTCCTCCTGGTCGGCGTGGCCGCGCTGCTCGTCGCGGTCGCCTCGCTGCTGCCGGTCGGGCGGGCCTGGCGCGTCGTGCTGCTGGCGGTGGCGGTGCTCGCCGTGCTGCCTCCCGCGTACGTCGGGCACTCGGCGTCGGCCGCCGACCACAACATCGCGGTGTCCAGCCTGATGCTGCACATCGCCGCGATGGCCCTGTGGGTGGGCGGCCTGTTCGCGCTGGTGGCCCGCCGGGGCGGCGACGACCTCGGCACGGCGGCCCACCGGTTCAGCGCCCTCGCCCTGTGCTGCTTCGCGGCGGTCGGGTTCTCCGGGCTGCTCAACGCCTGGGTGCGCCTCGGCTCGATCTCCGCCTTCTGGGACTCCCGCTACGGCCTGCTGGTGATCGCCAAGATGGCGGCGCTGGCGGTGCTCGGCTGGTTCGGGTACCTGCACCGCGGGCGCACGCTCGCCGCGCTGCGGTCCGGCGCCGGCTCCAGGCCGTTCCTGCGGCTGGCCACCGGCGAGATCGCCGTGATGGCCGGCACGCTGGCCCTCGCCGTCGCCCTGTCCCGCACCCCGCCGCCGCGGGCCGACGAGGTGCACGGGCAGCACGAGCTGCTCGGCTACGTGCTGCCGCCGCTCACGTCCGGCCGGCTGTTCACCGAGGTGCGTCCCGACCCGATCCTGATCCTCGCCGTGCTCGGCGTCGCCGCGGCCTACCTGCTCGGCGTGCGGCGCCTCACCCGGGACGGCGTCACGTGGCCCCTGGGACGCACGGTGGCCGCACTCGCCGGTCTGCTGGTGGTCCTGTACGCCGCCGCGGGCGGTGCCGCGGCGTACGGCCCCGCCGTCTTCTCAGTGCACGCCGCGCAGTACGCCCTGCTGGGCACCGTCGGGCCGGCCCTGTTCGCGCTCGGCGCCCCGCTGGCCCCGCTGCGCGCCGCCGCCCCCCTGGCCGCGGCCGCGCTGACCGGCCGGGCCGCCGCCAGGGCGGCGCACCCGTTGGTCGCGACGGCCGTCTACGCCGTCCCCTACCTGGTCCTGTACGTCACCGGCGTCTTCGAGGCCACCCAGTCCAGCCTCGCGGTGCGCCTGGCGTCCCAGCTCGTCGTGGTGCTGACCGGCGCCTGGTTCTTCTTCGTCGCCTTCGCGGTGGACCCGCTCCCCGGGGGGAGCACCACCGAGGTGCGGACCATGATGATCATCGGTGCGCTGGCGACCCAGGCGTGGATCGCCCTGGTCCTGTTCACCGGCCCGATCCAGGGTCAGGACTGGTACGCCGCCCTGGCCCTCCCGTGGGCCCCGGACCGGTTCGCCGACCAGGGCACCGGCGTCCTCACCGGCCCGGTCGTGGCCGCGGTGACCATCCTGGCCCTGTACGGCCTCGTGTCACTGCGCCGCCGGACCCGCGAGCACTCCCCCGAGCCGGGGCACGCCACGATCGCTCCCTGACGCCGGGGACGATGGCCGTCCCCGGCGCGGGGATCGTCAGAACAGCCAGTCGAGGATGCCGCCGCCGCGTTCCTTCTGCGTGGGGGACGGCGCGGGCGCCTTGGTGGTGGGGGGCGGCGGGGGCGGGGTGGAGGGGCGGGGCGTCGAGGTGGGCTCGTCCTCGATCCGCGGCTCCTGGTCGTTCTGGCGCGGGGCGCTGGTGCGCGGAACGGGCTCAGGGGAGCGGACGCGGGTGCGCGTGGGGTCGGGGTCGGGGTTCGTGGGGTCGGGCGCGCTCTCGGAACGGGCGCCGGTGGGCACCCCGGACGGGGCCTCGGTGGGCGACGTGGGGGTGGCGCCGGGCGTGAGGGCCGGGTCCACGGCCGGCGGGGTGGCCGGGTCAGGCGCGGTGCTCTCCGACGCGGTGGGCACCGCGGGGGGCGTGGGGGTGCAGTCGGCGGGGGCGGTGCACGTGGCCTCGGGGGTGGGGCTGGCGGAGGAGGAGACGATCCAGCCGCCGGCGACCGCCAGGACGACCACGGCGGCCATGGCGAGGATCAGGCGGCGGTTCTGGCCGGGGCTCTCCTCCTCGGCGCCGTCCTCGCCGCGCCAGCCCGAGCCGAGGAAACCGCGGCGTTCCTCGGAGGCGTTGTCGGGGTCGTCGTCGTGGTCGAGCCAGTCGTCGTCGCGCCGGCCCTCCGGGTCGAGGTGGTCCAGGGGGTCCACGTGGTCGAACTGGTCCAGGCGGTCGGGGTCGTCGGAGAGGTCCGGGTGATGGCGGTCACCGGGGGAGACGATCTCGGTTGCGCCCGCCACCGCGGTGGTCCCGGGCTCCTGACCGTCCGGCCAGCCGTCGGACAGCACGTCACCGGGCGGGTCCGCGTCGTCAAGCCACTCGATCCCGAGTGGCCCGGTCTGGTTGATCGGATCCTCGTCGTGGTACCTCGGCGTGCCGTCGCGGTCCATAGTCGCTCCTCCGTATGCTCTGCCGCTTGACTCGTCACCGCGTGACGCGTGGCTCGGCGCCGCGAGTTCTCAGGCCGCGCAACTTCTTAGCAGCTTCGACTTCCCCTTGTCCGGAAACTTCACAGTTTGCGTGGACAATCGCAATGTTAACAACTGTCACTTCAGTCACACCCGTCCCACACAGGCCCGGTGCGGGACCCCGTGTCGCCTCGGCGGGCCAGGAGTCGTACGTTGGTGGTGAGCCCGTCACCGTGTGTGCGGAGGCGCAGGTGGCGGACAGGGCCGGACGTCCCCTTGGCGGACGCCGGACGACCCTGGCGGGCAGGGGCCGGACGGCGGAGGCTGGAAGGGCTGACCCACGGGAGGTGCGAGATGGGATCCTGCCCCAACTGGGTGGTGAGATGCGCACGCCGTTACCGGTTCGACCGCAACCCCCTGCGTCGGCGCTCCGACCGGGTCGAGGCGATCGCCGTCCTGCTGACCCTGGTGATCCTCTTCGCCTGCCTGTGGCCCGCTCTCCTGGTCGCCGGCGAGGTCTACCGGCAGGGACTCGCCAGGGAACTGGCCGAGCCGGGGGTGCGGCAGCCCGTCATGGCGGTCCTGCTTGAGGACGCGACCAGCACCACGACCGTCACAGCACAGGGCACCGTCGTGCAGGTCAAGGCGAAGGTGCGCTGGCAGGCGCCGGACGGCAGCGAGCGCGTCGCCGTGCGCCCGGTGCCCGCCGACTCGCGCGCCGGCTCGATGACGCGGATGTGGGTCGACGAGGCGGGCGACCCGGTGGCCGCGCCGCGCCGGCACGCCCAGACGGTCACCGACGCGGCGGTGGCCGGGTTCGGGGTCATGGTCGCGGCGTCCGCCGTGCTGCTCGTGGGTCTCACCGTGATCCGCTGGCTGCTCGACCGCCGCAGGTACGCGGACTGGGACACCGCGTGGGAGTCCGCCGAGCAGCGGTGGCGCCCGAGGAAGCAGTGACCCGCCGTCCCGGTGTCCCCCGAAGGGCGCCGAGAGGAGACGCCGCATGAACGGACACGTCGTGGTGGGGGCCGACGGCTCGACTCCCTCGATGGACGCGGTGCGCCTGGCCGCCGACGACGCCGTGCGGCGCGGCTGCGGCCTGCGGATCGTGCACGTCACCGAGGCGTGGGTGGCGGGCGCGCCCATCGCGACGGCGCCGGGGCTCGGCGACACGCTGGCCGAGCAGTCCCGCGAGGTGCTCGCCGCGGCGGCGGCCGTGGCGCGGTCACGGGCGCCCGGTCTGCTCGTCGAGACCGTGGCGCTGGCCGGGCAGATCAAGACCGAGCTGCAGCGCGAGGCGCGGCAGGCCGACGAGCTGGTGGTCGGCACCCGGGGGCTCGGCGGCTTCGTCGGGCTGATTCTCGGCTCGGTGTCGATGGGCCTCGCCGGGCACGCGGACTGCCCTGTGGTGGTGGCCGGGCACGCCCGCGACAAGGTGTACGGGCGGATCGTCGTGGGCCACGACGCGGCTCCCGACTCCGAGGCCGCCCTGGAGTACGCCTTCGAGGAGGCGGTGCGGCGGGACGCGCGGCTGCACGCCGTCTACGCCTGGCAGGTGTCCGCGTTCCTGCCGACGTTCCAGGCCTACACCCCCGAGGCCGAGGCGGCCTTCGAGTGGGGGACGCGGGCCGCGCGCGATCAGCTCACCTCGTGGCGGGAGAAGTTCCCGCAGGTGGAGGTGCGCGACACCACGGTGTGCGCGCACCCGGTGGAGGCGCTGGCCGAGGCGTCGGCGACGGCGGACCTGCTGGTGGTGGGCTCGCGTGGCCGCGGCGCGCTCGGCTCGGCGGTGCTGGGCTCGGTCGTGCACGGGGTGCTGCACCACGCCCACTGCCCGGTCGCGGTCGTCCGCCCGCACCCGCCCGCGAAGGACGGCCCCTCCGCGGGCACAAGGGAGAGGGGACGGCACGGCGCGCACGGCTGACGCGGCGGCGGGACCGCCGGGACGGAAGGCTCAGCCGTCGCGGAAGCGCAGGAGGAGCATCGCGGCGTCGTCGTGCAGCGGGGCGTCCACATGGGCGACCAGGTCGAGGCGCAGGGCCTCCAGGGCGGCCTCCGGGTCGTCGTCCTTCAGCAGGAAGGCGCGATCGGTCAGCGGGTAGAACCGGCCCGCCCGGTCACGCGCCTCGATGACGCCGTCGGTGTACAGCAGGATCTGGTCGCCGGGGCCGAAGTCGATCCGGTGCGGAGCGGGGCCCTCCACCTCCAGCGCCGCGAGGCCGAGCGGCGGGGCGGTGTCGTCGGGCTCGGCGAGCTCGATGCTGCCGTCGGCGTGCAGGATCAGCGGCGGCGGGTGGCCGTAGTTCAGCAGGGTGAGGGTGCCCGCGGGGTCGGCCTCGACCAGGATGGCCGTGACGAACTCCTCGCCGGACAGCCGCCGGTTGAGCGCCTTCTCCAGCCGCCCGCTCACGCCCCGCAGGTCCGGCTCGTCGTGCGCGGCCTCACGGAACGCGCCGAGCACGAGCGCCGCGGTCTCGACGGCGGCGAGGCCCTTGCCCTGCACGTCGCCCACGATGGCGCGCACCCCGCCGGGGCCGGTCACGATCTCGTACAGGTCGCCGCCGATGCGGGCCTCCGCGGTGGCCGAGGTGTAGGAGACGGCCGCGCGTAAGTGGCCGGCCCGCCGGGGCACCGGCCGCAGCAGCACCCGCTGGGCGACCTCGGCCACCGAGCGCACGCTGGCCAGCTCGCGCTCGCGGCGCTGCCGCCCGACGGTGGCGAGGATGCTCGCCGCGGTGACGCCCGCGATGGAGATCAGGCTCATGTCGCTGCGCCGGTCGCCGAGCATGCCGTCGTACACCGACAGGGCCACCGAGAGGGCCAGGGCCACCACGCCGATCGCCACGGTGCGCCGCACGTCCCCCACCAGGCTGGCGAACGCGGGCCCCACGGCCAGCAGCGACAGGTAGCCGGGCTCGGGCCCGGTGAGCGCGTCCAGCCCGGCGACCAGGAACAGCGCGGCGAGAGGCAGCGCGGCCATCAGGCGTTGTGTTCTGCGGTTGACCTGGGTCATGGACCCTCCGCGCTTGTGACGCTCGGCTCGCGATCCGCGTCGGCCGGGGGCCTCCACGGATCGGGTCGAATCCCGACGGGCAAGCGAACTTCCCAGCGTTTCGCGGTCACTGTAACAAGTGGAGTGGCGCACGGACAGCGTGACGGCCGGGCGAATCGGGGAGCCGCCCGCCGGCGGCCCGGGTGAGTGTTCATAGGGGAGGAATCATGTTTTTGTGAATAGCAGGATAAGTCGGACAATTGTGTGTGCGTGTGAACCAGCACTTCGACGACCTCACCACACGAACGAGATGGGACGCCGCTCCGGCGTCTGAAAGCCTCCCCGAGCCTGCCCTGGCGTCATTCGGGCCGGGGGATCTCTGAAAGGCTCATGAATCGAACCTTACTCTGGGATGGGGGCGGCGGTACGCGTTCGAAAGAGGTCGGCGAATTTCCCCGTGATGGCGTTTCTGTCTATCGGCGTAAGTAATCTTCTAAGCCGATGAACAGTGATCGGCTGGGGGTGGTATTTCCCCGTTGGCCGGCCCGCTCAGCCCTGATGGCGGGGCACCCGCCGCAGGTCGAGCTCGTCGAGCAACGTCTGGGTGGCGGCGGCCACGGTGGCCACGGCCCGTTCGAACGCCTCGGCGTTGCGCGCCGAGGGGGCGCGGAAGCCGGAGATCTTGCGGACGTACTGCAGCGCGGCGGCACGGACGTCATCGTCGGTGACGTCGGCGACGAACGGCTCGCGAAGGGTCTTGATGCTCCTGCACATGACACCGACGCTATGTCATCGCACCGACAGTCGCCGGGCATCGTCAGACGGCACAAAGACCCCGCCAAGCCGCGTTACCGGCCACGGCGCGGGGGGATGGCCCGGATGACGCCGAGGACGACGGAGAGCGCCATGGCCATGGACATCGCCGCGGGCACACGCCCGCACCTCGACCTGCCGCTGATCGGCCGGGTCTGGCTGCCCGCCCCGGACCGGGTGGCCTTCTACGGGGCGCTCGGTGTGCCGGCGGCCCTGCAACTCATCGAACGGCCCGTGGCGTTGCTCGTCGGGATCGGTCACCTGCTCGCCGACCAGCACCATTCCAACCTCCTGCGCGGCATCGGCCAGGCCGCCGAGTCCGCGTAGCGCGATGGGGAACGCGCGGAGGCGGGTGGTGTACGGCGCGGTGACGGCCGGGCTGCTCGCGGGTGCCGCGGGGACGACGGCGCTCGACATGGTCACCTACCTCGATCAGGCGCTGCGCGGCCGGCCGGCGAGCGTCATGCCCCAGCGGGTGGCCGAACGGCTGGCGGGCATCGCGGGGGTCCCCCTCGGCGAGGGGGACGAGGCCGCCGGCCGGGCACAGGGCGTGGGAGGGCTGCTCGGCATCCTCACCGGGCTCGCCGTGGGGGCGGCGTACGGCGCGCTGCGCACGGCAGTGCCACGTCCGTCGCCGCTGGTGGCCGCGGCGGGGCTCGGGGTGGCGGTGGTGCTGGCGAGCGGGGGGCCGATGACGGCGCTCGGGCTCACCGACCCGCGCACCTGGGGGGTCGCGGGGTGGCTGTCGGACCTGGTGCCGCACTTCACGTACGGGCTGGTCACGGCTTACACGTTCGACGTGATCACGGCGGCTGGCCGGCCCGGTTGCCGTCCCTGAGGGGCGGGTATCAACCGACAAACCTGCCTAAATCGGACAAAAGGGGTCAGGTCTATGACGTTCAATCCTTTGGAGCAGCAGGGACTCCCGCTGGAACGGCAGACCCGCAACTGGCGGGAGCTGAACGTGCCGCAGCTCGACCCGGACCACTCCGATCCCTACGCCCGGTGCCGCGTCATCGCCATGAACGGCATCGAGATCGAAGCGATCATGTTCAGCCACCACTTCACCCGGCACTGCCCCGACCTGGAGGTCCGGCGGCGGCTGGCGGAGGTGCGCGCGATCGAGGCGCAGCAGCAGAAGGCGGTCAACTGGCTGCTGCCGGGTCTCGCGTCGGTCCTGGAGACCACGATCGCCTACGAGCAGGTGGCCGTGGACCTCACCGCCTGGGTGGCGCGGATGGAGCCCGACCCCTACATCAAGCAGGCGTTCGAGTTCGGCCTGCTGGAGGACTTCGACCACCTCTACCGGTACGCCAACCTGTACGAGCTGGTCGAGCACCGCAAGGCCGAGAAGATCGTCGACGGGCTCACGGAAGTCATGCCGGGGCGGCCCACGCCGCTGCACCACCGGCACCCCATCGACAACGTGCGCGACCACTACGACAAGAACACGGTCCACCCGGCCTCGCGGCTGCACGCCCTCACCATCATGGCGGCCGAGCAGCAGACGATGAACTTCTACATGAACGTCGGGCCCGAGTACATGGAGCCGATCGCCCGCCAGCTCTACCAGGAGATCGGGATGATCGAGGAGGAGCACGTCACGCACTACGAGACGCTCGTGGACCCGGCGGAGACCTGGTGGGAGCAGCTCGTCCACCACGAGTACAACGAGTGCTACATGTACCACTCGTTCATGGAGACCGAGTCCGACCGCCGGCTGCGGTCGCTGTGGGAGTTGCACCTCGCCATGGAACTGGAGCACCTGCGCATCGCCTGCGAGCTGCTGCGGCAGCACGACGGCAAGGAGCCCGAGCAGATCCTCGCCCCCTCCCTGCCGGAGCCGGTGACCTTCGAGCCGAACAAGCACTACGTCCGTGAGCTGCTCGCCACGCAGGTCGACCTCACCACCCTCGGCACCGGGTACGTGCGGGACGCGCACGAGCGGTTCCAGCGCTGGCAGGAGGCCGTGCACGGCGGCGAGACCCCGCCGAGCGACCAGGTGCTCGAGGAGGCGCGCCACAAGTTCGGCACCGACTACCGCATGGAGACCGAGGGCCCGCACCCCGTTCCCAGCATGCGCGGCACACCCAACCCTCCGTGAGTCCGGCCGTCGCCTGAGTTCGAGGAGGGCGCGTGGCCGTCCGGCTCCGGACGACGGACGGCCGCGCGCACCCGTTCCCGAGGTGCGCGCGGCCGTCCGGTATGCCGTGAGGAGGCCGGTCAGGGCTTGGTGCCCTTGCCCTTGCCTCCTCCCTTGGGGTTCTTCTTCTCCTGTTGCTTGCCGGCCGGGGCCTTGGCCTTGGCCATCGTCTGGCGGATCACGTCCCGCGCCCTGTCCATGATCGCGGTGGGGGTGCCCACCACGATGTTCATGGTGGCGGACTCGACCCCCGGGTGCGGGTGGGTCGGAGCCATCGCCTCGGCCGCCTTGACACCGAGCGCCATGGTGCGGCGTTCGATGTCACTGGTCTCCCGGACGAGCTGGGCGAACTCGTACCGCTCCTCCGCCCGTGCGTGCTCCATGACCGCCACGCGCAGCTTCTCCAGATGGGAGACGAAGGACTGATCGTCCGTCCCGCGCTCCTCCATCATGGACAGCAGTTGCTTGGACTCGTTCTCCTCCCGCAGGCGTTCGTCGACGATCGCGTCCCCGCCGTCCAGCGTCCGCCGGGCGTAGGGGTGCACGATCTCCTCCTCCGCCGTCTCATGGATGGCGAGAAGCCGCACCAGCCGCTCGAAGGCTTCCGCCCGCGCGCCGCCGGTCGCCTGTTCCACTTCCGCGAACAGGTCCCGGATCATGGCGTGCTGACGGATCAGCAATCCCACCACGTCGTTCTCGTCGAGTAGTTCCGGCATTGTTTCGCTGTCTGCCATGGCATTCCTCCCAATGGGGGCAAATCCCCCGAGGATCGCCGAGCGGAACTGACACGACCCTCCCGATCAGGTAAGGAAAGCCGTCGCGCGGCCGGTGCGGCCCATGGTCACGAGGCGGTGCAGGTGAAGCCGGACGGCAACGTGGTGCTGCCGTCCGGGCGGCCGCCCTGGAAGCCGAACGACGCCGTCTGGCCCGCCGCGACCGTGCCGTTGTACCCGGCGTTGCGCGCGGTCAGGGCGCTGCCGCTGGTGGTCACGCCGGCGTTCCACGACCCGGTGACCGTGTGCCCGGACGGCAGCGTGGCGGTCACGGTCCAGCCGGTGATGGTGGTGGTCCTGGTGTTGGTGACGACGACCTGCATCACGTACCCGTTGCCCCACTGGCTCTGCGCGGTCGCGGTCGCCGTGCAGCCGCCGCCGTTCCCGCCGCCCGTGGTGGTGAAGATCACGGTCGAGGAGTTGCCGGACAGGTTGCCGGCGCCGTCGCGGGCCCGGACGTAGACCCGGTACTGCAGGCCTGGGGTCAGTCCGGTCAGGGTGATGGAGTTGGTGGTGCTCTGGCCGAGCAGCGTCCCCCCGTCCTGGTAGACGTTGTAGCCGGCGAGGCCCGAGCCGCCGGTGTCGGTGGAGGCCGTCCAGGTCAGGGTGGCGCCGGTGGTGGACACGTTGGACGCGGTGGGTGTGCCCGGCGTGCTCGGCGGGGTGGTGTCCGTGCCGCTGCCGCCGTAGATGGTGGCCTCACGCGACGTCGTCCTGATGCCGTTGGCGCCGTTGAAGATGCGGGTGCCCCACGAGGTCAGGCTGCTCGCGTCGAAGTTGTTGGTCATGTCGAGGTAGGCGACGTCACTGCTGTTGCCGCTCCACGACCAGCCGATGTACCCGAGGCCGCGGCTCTGCGCCTGGGCCATGATCGTGTCCTCGTCGGGGTTGCCGTCGGAGTGGTTGTGGCCGAACTCGCCGATCACCAGGGGGAGCTGGGCGGTGCGGAAGGCGTCGAGGTAGGCGTTGATCTCCGCGGCGGTGTCGAAGACGCCGTACATGTGGATGGAGAACACCGTGTTGCGCTGCGGGTCGGCGTTGAAGACGCTGCGCGCGTTGTCGCGCATGGTGAACTGCCAGTCCTGGCCCCAGTTGGGCGCGTCGACCATCAGCATGTGCTGGAAACCGGCGTTGCGCAGCCGGGTGATCGCGGAGGTGGTGGCCTGGGTCCAGCCGGGGGTGACGGCGTTGTTGCCGATGGGCTCGTTGCCGATGTTGACGATCACGTAGTCTTCCTGGCCGGTCAGCGCGCTCTGCACGCTGATCCAGTAGTTGACCGCCGCGTCCAGCGTGACGGCGCCGCCCTGCTCGCCGTAGCCGGTGGTGTCGTGGTTCTCCAGGACGCAGATCAGCTTGTTGGCCTTGCACTGCGCGACCACGTTGGCGACGTCGGACGCGTTGTTGGCGGGGGTCCAGCGGCCGCCGCTCAGCACCACGCGGACCGCGTTGGCGCCGAGTGACTTGATCCCGGCCAGGGAGGCGTTGAGCCGGTCCTGGTACCAGACGTGCGCGTGGCTGACGCCTCTGATGACGAAGTTGCTGCCGTTGGCCTCGGTGAGGTTGGTCCCGCTCACCCGCAGGCCCACGGCGGCGCTCGCGGGTGGCGCGGCGACGAGCATGGCGCCGAGCAGGGCGGCGAGCAGGGACAGGAGGGTCACCTGTGCCGGCCGTGATCTCCTTCGCATGACGTGCCTTTCTCTGACTGGTCATTAACCGGTTAAGTTCTGAGGCGTAGCCGGGGCCTGAAGACCCGTTGGGAGCGCTCCCATAGTGGGTGTGTTTCCGGCGCGTGTACAGCGTGTGTCACGCGGGCCCCGCGCCGGCCCTCCTCCACGCCCGGACCGGCGCCCGTGCCCCACATCGAAAGACGGCGTCAGGCGGGGGCGCACCCGCCACGCGGCCCGCCGCCGTCCGGCGCGATATCCGCTGAAAGTTTCGTCAGGCCGCCGTGCCCGGCGCCGGGGCCGGGGCGGAAGGGCGGATGGCGAGGGTGAGGACGGCGGCGAGGACGGCCATGCCCGCGGCCACCAGGAAGCCGCCGCCGGGGTTGCCACCCGAGGCGAGACCGCCGGCCGCCGCCGCGGCGAGAGCGCCGCCGCCCTGGCCGAGGGCGTTCAGCCACGCGAACGACTCGGTCATGGAGTCCTCGGGCGCGACCTCCTCCATCGCGGTGAACTGCGCCGTCATCATGGGGGCGAGCGCCACCCCGGTCACCGCGAACAGCACCGCGAGCAGCCACAGGTTCGTCACCGCGGCGGCCACCGCGTACCCGCAGGCGAGCACGAGAAGGAACGCCCCGAGATGCTGAGCGGTGGTGCCGCGCAACCGCGACGCGCCGTACGCCAGGCCGCCGAACACGCTGCCCACGGAGAACGCCGCGATCAGCAGGCCACCCGCGTCCGCGTGGCCCAAGGAGTCGGCGGTGGCAAGCAGCGCGACCTCCACCCCGATGATGCCGCCGGTCGCGAGCGCGCCGACCGGCAACATCCAGCGCACCCCGGACGCGCGCAACGGGCCCCGCCAGTCACGCGGGCCGTCCCCGCCGGTGGGCCGGGACACGCGGATCGCCCGGGCCGCCGCCAGGGCGAGGCAGCCCCCCGCGGTCAGCGCGGCGGTGACGCCGAGCGCGACGCGGGCGTCACCCAGCACCAGCAACAGGGCCACCGCGGAGGGGCCGGCGATGTAGACCGCGTCCACGACGATGGACTCCAGGGCGAACGCCGCCGTGCGCACCCCGGAGTCGGTGAGCGACCGGCTCCACATCGTCCGCATGATCGGTGAGATCGGCGGCAGCATCACGCCGATGACGAAGCTGATCGCCATCGGCACGGCGACCGGGGCGCGGACGGTCAGCGCGACCAGCAGGGCCAGCAGCGCCAAGCCCTGCCCGAGACCCGAGATGACCAGCACGATCGCGGCGCCGCGCCGGTCGGCCGCGCGGCCCCGCAGCGGCCCCGAGACGCCGACACCCACCGCGAACAGGGCCGCCGCGATACCGGCCTGGGTGTAGGAACCGGTGCTCTGCACGAAACCGATCACCAGCACCAGGCCGATCATCCCGCTGGGCAGCCGCGCGACCAGCGCGGCCAGCGTCATGGGCAGCACGCCCGGTGTGCCGAACAGCGTGCGGTAGCGGCGGAGGCCGGTCGTGGGGATCTCGGCGGGCCCGGTCCCGGGCGTGGTCTCGGTGGTCATGCGTTCCCTCCTCGTGCGGGCAGGGGTGCTGCTTCAGGGGTGGGGCGGGTCAGTTGCATGCGGAGTTCACAGGTGTAGCGGCCGGCCTCGTCGCGCAGCCAGAGCTCGTCCGGCCCGGGGTACATCTCCTCCACCAGGACCCGGGTGCCCGGCGTGCGCTCGCCGCCGAGCAGGTGGCCGAGCAACTCGGCGGCGAACGGTGAGGCGGTGTCCACCAGGATGGGCTTGCGCTCGGCCTCGACGCGGGCGAACACGAAGCGCGGCAGCCCGTGCGCGCGGGCCAGGCGCCGCAGGGCGAGCAGCGCGGCGGGGCCCCGGCCTCCGGTGGGGAGCGCGGCGGCGTCCAGGATCCAGCGTTCGCGCTGGTAGCACGCGTCGCCGATCGTCACCCTGCCGAGGTGGCCCGTGCCGCCGCGCACCGGCGCGTGCAGCACCGACGGGTGGGACAACGCGGCGAACGGCGGGTACGTGGTGAGGTCGTTGAGCATCGGGTACAGCGTGATGGCGTTCCCGGCGGGGTCCCGCAGCACGGGGCGGCCGTCCCGCAGCGTCACCGTGCAGCCCGCGGCGGTCACGTTGTCCGTGCGTCCTTCGGGGTCGGTGGCGGTGAAGACGAGCCTGCGGCCCGGGAAGCGGTAGAAGCCCTTGTTGCGGCGGCTGGTGGCGAGGCCCGTCACGCCGGCGCCGTCCCGGGCCAGCCAGTCCGCGGCCACCCGGTCGAACGCGTCCGGGTCGGGGTGGAAGGTGGTCAGCCAGCCGCGCAGCAGCAGGTGGTGGTGCACCCGGGCGAGCACCACGCGCCACGAGCCGTCCACGGCCTCCTCGGGGCTCGCCATCGCCAGGCAGACGTCGGGGAGCGCGTACCGGGGGCCCGGCTCGGACGCGCCGAGGGCGTCCGCGGTCAGCTTCACCGGTTCACCATCCTCGGCGGGCACGTCCACCGGGCGCACCGGGGAGAAACGGCTGCCCTCCTGGTGCTCGGGGCGGGCCCTCGCGGCGTAGTCGGTGAACGTCAGCGTGCCGCCGGCCGCCTCCACCAGGGCGGCCATGGCCGTGCGGTGCCCCTCCTGCACCTGGTCGCCGAAGGCGGCGGACAGCTCCAGCGCCGGGGTGAGCGCCCGGGCCAGCCGTTCGGCGGTGTCCCGGCCCACCGCCAGGCGGAACGGCGAGGAGGCCTCCTCGAACAGCACCAGGCGGTCCGCGTACACCGCGCCCGCGCCGCGGCGGGCCGGGACCCCGGTGAGCTCGGTGAAGGTGGTCTCCAGCTCGGTGAGCACGTCCCGGCGCGTGCCGACGTCACCCGCCGCCGCGGCGAACCGTTCACACCGCACCGCCAGCCCGTCCAGACGTGCGAGCCACCGGTCTCGGCCCGGCGACTCCGGTAACTGTTCGATCGCGGCCCGCAACCCCGGCAGCGGATCGACCGTCTCCCCCGGCACCTCCAGCCCCCGCACCGCCACGCCCGCCGCGAGCAACGGCCGCACCGTCTCGGCCACCACACGCACCGGCACCCCGGTGACCTCGGCCAAGCGGCCGAGCCCCGCCGCCCCGTCCTCCAGGATCGCGACCACCCGCTCGGTCAGCGACCCCTCCGGCAGCGGGACCTCCCGGCCGTCCGCCATGACCCCCGCGGGTGTGCGGACGGCGAGCATGCTGAGCCGCACCGGCACATGCGGCGCCAGCCCCTTGTCCCGCCCCGCCGCCCTGGCCAGCTCGACGACGGCCCAGTGCGCGAGGAAGGCCCGCCGCACCTGCCCGCCCGCCGCCTCGACCGCGAACCCGCTGCCCCCCACCTCGCCGTACCCCATCGGCCCGAACGCGCTGGCCGTCTCGTTCTTCGCGCAGAACCGCTGCAGATAGTTGTAAAGCTGCCGCTCCACCCGCCGATACTTCGCCGTGTCCGGCACTTCGGCGAGCGCGAGATACCCCGCCACCATCCCGTCATACATCCCCGGATTGGACGTGAACACCCCGTCCCTGAACCGTTCCGTGCCCGCCAGCTCCCGCAACCGCCCCCGCACCCGAGGCGCCTCCTCCTCGTACACCTCCACAAGCCGCCCGAACGCCTCCTGCCATCGCCGCACCACCCCTTTGGCCCGCCCCGGCACCGACGGCGCCCCACCCCGCGCCAACACCCCCACAACCTCCCCCGCCGAGTCCTCCCCCAAAACCTTCGCCAACTCATCCTCGACCGCCAGCACCTCGGCGCACGCCGCCAACACCTCCGCGCCGGCCCCCAAGGACTCCACCCAGTCGAACGGCATCCCCGCATGCCGCATCACGAAGATCGCCCCGAGCTCCCACTCCACCCCGTCACCATTCATCGCACTGTCTCCTTCGCTGTAGAACTCCAGCCGCCCCGGCACGAGCGGCACCGCCCCCGGTACACCCCGCCGCCCCCACCGTCCCGGCCGTCATGACGGCGTCCCCGCGTCGCCGCGACGGTGGGACGTGGTGCGGCGGGATCGGCGCCGTCGTGCGGTGGCCGGCCGGTTGGGTGGTGGGTCATGTGCGTACCAGGAGGCCGTTGCCGACCAGGGTGTCGAGGATCTTGGCGCGGCCTTTCGGGGGGACTCCGGGGAGGGCGTCCGGCTCGGGGATCGGGTGGCGGGTGGTGCGCAGGCGGCTCGCCACGCGGGGGTCCAGGCGGATGACGCGGCCCAGGCGTAGGTTCACCGCGTACCAGTCGGGCGGGGTGGTGACGAGCACGGTGTCGGGGGCCAGGGCGATGCCGGGGGTGGTGCCGCCGGGCGGGTCCTCGGCCAGGTAGGCGGCGGCGACGCGGGCGGGGATCAGGGTGCCGGTGCTCGCCAGGGCGGGGCCGATGTCGGCTATCAGGGCCTGGACTTCGGCATCCGTCAAGGTGCCGGGGGCGTGGAAGTGGTGGTGGCGGGCGAGGTCTTTCGTGGACGGGGTGATCTCCACGGGGGTTCTCCCCCAGGCGGGGGTGGTCCAGTGGGTCGGCCAGTCAAAGGGGCGCAGGCCGACGAGGCGGTCCACGGGGGCGTTCTCTGCGGTCAGGGTGGCGATGGCCGTCCGGGTGCGGGTCGCGCTTATGCCTGGGGCTCCCAGCCACAGTTCGGCCAGCACGGTGACGCCGGCGGCGCGTAGTTTCTCGACGGCCTCACGCATCCGGTCCATCGGCACCGTGCCGCCGCCGCGGCCGATGACCTCGTGGTCGGCGGCGCAGATGCCGAGTACGACCGTGGTGCAGCCGGAGGCGATCAGTCCGCCCGGGTCCGCCACGGTCATGGCCAGTCCTGCGCGGCCCGCCCACGGTGCGGGGGGGACCGGGTCGCCGGCCCATTCGCGCCAGTACGGCCCGGGTTCGTCCGCGGGGGGGAGCCCGGTGACCCGGCGCCAGAGCGGTGCTGGAGGATCGGCGAGCTTGGCGTGGCGCAGCGGTGGCAGGGTGGCGAGCACCGGCCAGTGTGCGCGGGCGAAACGGCCGGTGACCAGGGGCGGCGTGGGGAGGCGGGCGGCGATGGTGAGCGTCGCGGGCAGTTGCTGGTCCCGGTCCAGGACCAGCCAGATGTCCCCACCCGCGGCGGTGGCCGTCTCGATGGCTTCCTTGACCTCGGCGTCGTACGGTGCGGGGGCGCGCGAGGCCCGCAGGGCCGCGGCCGAGTCCTCGGTGGTTCCGTCCCGCAGTTCCAGATCGTCCAGCGTGACCTCGACCGCCCCGGCCGGGTGATGAGCCGCCGCGGGGACCAGGACGGCGGCCGCCCGCATCCGTCCCAACGGTCCCGCCGCGTTGGTCATCCCGGCCACCCCCGCCCGCAACCGTACGACAACGTCCTCCGCGACCCCGTCCATGGCCACCGCACGGGGCGCTCCCGCGTTGCCACTCCCTGTTTCCCCCCGCGCGGCGCCCGCTGCCGCCGTGCCTGCGGCCGGCGGCGCGGCCGATGGCGTGATGCCCGCGGCCGGCGGCTCCGCCGCCGTGCCGGTGCCGCTTGCCGCTTCGGTGGTTCTGCTAGTTCCGGCGACTCCGGCGACTCCGGCGACTCCGGCGACTCCGGCGACTCCGGCGACTCCGGCGACTCCGGCGACTCCGGCGGGTCCGGCGACTCCGGCGGGTCCGGCGACTCCGGCGGGTCCGGCGACTCCGGCGGGTCCGGCGACTCCGGCGGGTCCGGCGACTCCGGCGGGTCCGGCGACTCCGGCGGGTCCGGCGGGTCCGGCGGGTCCGGCGGGTCCGGCGGGTCCGGCGACTCCGGCGGGTCCGGCGACTCCGGCGGGTCCGGCGGGTCCGGCGGGTCCGGCGGCTTCGGCGGAGCTGGCGGGTTCGGCGACTCCGCTGGCTTCGGCGGGGCTGGAGGGGGTGCCGGGTGTGGCGAGCAGTCGGGCGATGAAGTGATGGCCGGGGTTCAGAACGTGGAGGGGGGTGGTGGGGGGTTCCGGGAGTGTGGTGATGTCGGACAGTGGGGGGATGATGATCGTCGGGGGGGTGGGGGTCATGGAGTCGGTCCGGTGTGGGTGGTGAGGGCTATGCGGAATTCGCTGGTGTGGGGGCCGGTGGAGCGGTGGAGCCAGAGGGATTCGGGGGTGGGGAGCATCTCCGAGAGGGACAGGGGGGCGGTGGCGGCCAGGGTGCGGAGGTGTTCCTGGGCCGGGGGGGCGTCCAGGTCGAGGCAGATGGGTTTGGTTTCTGTGGGGCTCACGGCGAAGACGTGTCTTGGCCAGCCGCGGCGTTCGCGTTCGGTCGTCACGGCGGCGAAGAGGTCCAGGCGGGTGGTGGCGTTGGTGATGCCGGGGAGTGTGCCGGTGGGGAGGTCCCAGCGTTCGCGTTGGACGACCAGGTCGCCGAGGACGAGCCTCGGGGTGTGTTCGCCGGCGCGCAGGCGGGGGAAGTCGACGGGGACGGGGGCGAAGACACGCAGGTGGGGGTGGTCGTCTTCGCCGATGTACAGGGACAGGGGGCCGTTCGGGCCGATCAGCTCAGGGCGGCCGTCGCGCAGGACGGCGCGGAGGTCGCCGGCGGCCACGTGGCGGCCGGCGGGGGCGCCGGAGCGGCCGGTGACCTCGATGAAGGTGCCGGGGTAGGTCGCGCCGACGAGGCCCTTGTGCTGGCGGCGGTGCAGCACGGTGGCCGCGCGCTCCAGGCCGCCCCACACGCCGAGCGCCGGGGCCACGTCCCTGGCCAGCTCACCGGGGTCGGGGGCGAAGTGGGCTTGGAGTCCCCAGGCGAAGACGTAGGGATGGATCTCGCCCAGTACCAGCGGTGCGTCACCGGCCTGGAGCATCACGTCGGGGCTGACGAAGAAGGTGCCTTCGGGGGGATTGGTGAGGTCCGCGACCGCTTCGGGGGGGAGGTACGCGTGGCGGCCGTCGGACACGGCAAGGAAACGGTCCAGCAACGCGGTCCGCCAGCGGCCCCAGGTGTCCAGCACGGGTTCGAAGGCGCCGGTCGCGAGGTGGGCGGCGAACTCGTCGGCGAAGTCGAGGAACGGGAGTGACCCGCCGTGGCGGGACAGGACCTCGGCCGCGATCGCGCGGAGGCCTTCGTGCTGGAGGCGTCCGCCGGTCAGGCCGAGACGCAGCACGGGGTCGAGGGCCCGCTCCATTCGCCGTGCGGTGGCGGCGGGCCAGCGTACGGGCTGGCCGTCGGCGTGGCAGTCCTCGAACAGGATGAAACGGTCGGCGTAGGTGCGGCCCTGGTTGCGGCGCGCGGGTACGCCGGTGACCGACGTGAACAGTTCCTCGGCGGCTGCGAGGATCTTCGTTCGCTCCGCCACGCCGGGTTCTTCCGCGAACCGCCGCAGCAGCGCCTCCAGGTCGTCGGCGGCGTCCCGGAACCGTGCCGCGGCGGGGACGTCCGGCAGTCGCCCCACCACGTCCCGCAGCGGGTACACGGTGGTCGAGCTCGGCTCCAGATCCCGGCGCAGCAGCAGCGTGCGCTCGAGTACGCTGACCCGCCGCTCCGCTTCCTCGGCGCCTGTACCGGTGGCGATCCCCAGCTCGGCGGCGGTCCTCACCCCGTCGGCGGCGCGCACCAGCGCGAGATCGATCGGGTCGAGGCGCACGGGGTCCCGCCCGGGAATCCGTGCGACACCGGTCTCCTCGATGATCGCGACCGGTAGGCGGCGTGGCGGCAGCAGTTTGCGGATGGACGGCACTGCGGCGGCGGCCCGCCCCCAGGCGACGGCTGCCCAGAACGTCGTGAATGTTTCCCGTGAAGCCACGCCGGACGGGGTCTCCGGACCGCATTCGATGGAGTCGGCCTCCGGGTCGACCCGGCCGAAGCACACCGGGCCGAAGAAGCTCGTGGTCTCGTTCTTGGCGCCGAGACGCTGCAGGTAGGCGTACTCGCGCCGCTCCATCGCCCGGTCCCGCGCGGTCCGCGAGGCCTCCCCCGGCCGCTCGTCCCGGCGGACCAGGGACTCCAGGAAGTCGGGGGAGAGCAGGAACACCGCCTCCCGCACGTCGGTACGCCCGGTCGCGGTCCGGAGCGCCGCCGCGGCCTCCGGCCCCTCGGACTCCAGCAGGTCACCGGCCCGCGCGGTGTGCGCGGCGGCGTCGTCCAGAGCGCCGGTCCACTCCCGGTGGCCGGACACCAGCTCCGCCGACCACGGGCCGGCCGGCAGTTCGGCCGCCGCGCGGCGCCCGACGCGGGCGCGCAGCCGGGACAGGGCCCGCAGCGCGGCCCGGTCGCCGCCGTCGGCGCGCAGCCGCTCCACCTCCGCCGGGATCACGGTCTCCAGCAGCCCGGCGCGGGCCGCCTCGGCGCGGTCCCGGCACAGGTGCGCGTCGCGCAACGCCGCCGCCGTACGCGGGCAGTCCAGGCCGGACAGCAGGCCGAACGGGAAGCCCGCGCGCCGCAGCACGAAGGTGTCCAGCATCCGGAACGCGGTCACGCCGGCGCGGCCAGCCCCCGGGAGGTCAGCCGGAAGGGATGGTTCGGCTCGGGGGTGGGCCGGCGCGGTCACGCCGGCGCGGCCAGGCCCAGGGAGGTCAGCCGGAGCGGACGGTTCGGCTCGGGGGTGGGCCGGCGCGGTCATGCCGGCGCGGCCAGGTCGAGGGCGATCAGCCGGAAGGGGCGGTTCAGCTTGGTGGTGGGCCGGGGCAGCGCGCCGGCCAGGGACGCGGGGTCGTCCCCGGCGGCGTCCAGCGCGGCGATCAGGGTGGCGGCCTCCACGCGGAAGGCGAGGCTGGCGGCGGCGAGTTCCCGCACGTCCGGCCCGGGTGTCTGGCCGGCGGCGACGGCACGTCCGGTGCGGGCGACCGCGAGGGCGTAGGGGTCGCCGAGCGCGGTCGCGGCGGTCTCGGCCAGCACGTACCACTCGCCGGCCCGGCCGGGCTCGCCGAGGTCCAGCAGCATGCCGCCGATCTCGGTGGCGACGATCTGCTGGTGGAGCTGGTCGTCGAGCCTGCGCGCCAGCTCGTACGCGGTGGCGTACCCGGCGAGCGCCTCCTCGTGCCGCCCCGCCCGGTAGTCGAGGCCCGCGGCGCGGTAGCTGTGGTGCTTGAAGAAGCTGTCGCCCCACCCGGAGCTGATCTTGGCGAAGTGGTCCCACGTGCCGCTCGCCGTGTCGTACTTCTTCGCCATCTCCTGCAGCACGCTGATGTTGGAGATCAGGTTGATCTTCAAGTGGGTCGCGTCCGCCGAGTGCAGCTTGGAGATCAGCGCGACGGCCTTCTTCTCCTCGCGCATCGCCTGCGGGTACTCCTTGGCCCGCACGTGGGCCAGCGCCCGGACGTTGCGCAGCCACGCCTGCTCGACCGCGGACACCTCCGACGGCTCCTTGGCGAGCCGCCCGAGGCCGTGCTCGATGTCGGCGACGCCGAGCGGCAGGGTACCCGCCCGCTTGACGGCGAGCAGCGCCCGCAGCAGCAGCACCTGCGCCTCGCTCACCGCGTCCGGTGCGACGGCGGCGGCCCGGTCGAACTCCGCCCGCGCGCCCTCGATGTCCTGCACCAGCGCACGCACGACGCCGATGGAGCGCAGCGCGAAGGCCCGCAGGTGCGCCGGGGAGGCGGCGGCGTCCACGTGGACGCCGATGGCGGGCGTGCCGTCGCCGGGGTCGAGCGCGGTGAAGTGCTCGCGGACCGCGGCGCAGTCCAGCGCGGGCACGGTGTCGAGGAGCGTGAGCAGCGCCTCGGCGGCGAGGATGCCGCCCTCGTGGTTGGCGCTGAAGAAGCAGGACCGGATGGCGAGCAACGCGGCGGCGGCCGTGCGCTCCGGCGGCCCGGCGGGCTCGCCGAGCACCTCGGTCAACTGGCGGTGCTCGGGCACGTCCCCGGGCACGTCGTCGGTGAGGATCTCCACGGGGGGCTCAGGGGACGGCGCGGCGACGCCGAGCCGGTCCAGCAGCGCCGCCAGGGTGGCGCGGCGCACGGCGGCGGCCCGCGCGGACGTCCCGGCGGGCGGGTCCAGGTCGGCGAGCCACAAGCCGGTGCCGGTGGCTCCGCTCAGCGCGAGCCGTTCGGCGATCCGGGGCAGCGCCCGCAGGCTCACCACGTCGGCGTGCCCGATCCCGCGCAGCAGCAGCGGCCGGCCCACCGCCACCAGGGCCGCGGTCACCGCCTCGGCGCCGGTGTCCAGCACCCGGAACACCTGCTCGGACTCGGCGTGCAGGCGCCGCTCGGACGGCGTGCCCGCGAGGTCCGCCAGCAGCGGCGCGTCGGGGAACGTCCCGGGGAACAACCACTGCCATTCCGGCCGGCGGCGCCGCGCGACCTCGTCCACGACCTCGGGGGCGAGCCCGGCCAGTGCGGTCAGCACCGCACGCAGGGACGAGAAGGCGACGGGGAGCCGGGTGCCCACGGCCACGACGACGGGCGCCGTGCCGGGCGACGGAGACGCCGGACCGCCGACGCGCAGCACGTCCCGCGGGATCTCCACCAATGTATTCGTAACCATTCGCACCAGGGCTCCCATCGCGATCCTGTGGCATTGGAAATAGATGTCTCAGCGGGAACCGCCGTCGGCGGCCGTATCGCTCAGGCGAGCGGGGCGATGCGGTTCTCGATTTCCTCGAGCAGGAACTCCATGTCGTCCAGGTCGCCGAGTTCGTCGTCGTCGTACGCGGCGTCCTCCGCCACGGAATCGACCGCGGAATCCGGGGAGATCTCCTCGTCGGCCATATGCAGGGCTCCTTTTCGAATGTTCGCCGGTGACCCGCGGGTACGCGTGTCACCGGGGCGTTCCTCGTCTCCGCTGTCGCACGCACGGCACCGGGCCGGGCATGGCGAAACGGCGGGCCGGCACGTCCCGTGCGGCCGGGAGCGCGGTCCCTCCTGTCGTTCACCGATCCTGTAACAGCAGCCCCAGCGTGTCTTCTTCGCACGTGCCGAGTTTGGGTTTTCCCGCTCGTTCTTCCGGTCTGCTGAACGCAGCATTCTGGAAGACGGGCCACGCGGGCCGGGCCGTTTACGGTGGGCGTCGAGCCCGTTCCGGTTCACGGCACCGGCGATTTCCCGCGACCCCGGAGTTCACGCAGCATGGAACGGCCCTTGTCCCAGGCGACGCCATGACGGCGGACGCCACCCGGTGGCGGCCCGCGCCCCTGGCGCTGCTGCGGCGCACCGGCTTCCCGTTCGAGCTGCTCGACCGCCTCACCGTCCCCGAGGTGGCCGGGTCGCTGGACGCCTACCGGGCGGCGCGGACGCACGCCGAGAAGTTGTGCGCCGAGTTCACCGCCCAGCTCTTCGACCGTGCCGTACGCGAGCAGGAGGCCGCGCAGGCCCCGCCACCGGTCTTCAAGGCCCTCTACCGGGTACGCCGCGCCGCGGACCGGACGGAGCCGCCCCCCGCCCACGCACTCGCGACCGTGGAGTCACTCGGCCCCGAGACCGCGGACTGGGCAGCCCGCTGGCGCGCCGCCACCGGCCGGCTGGACACGTGCCGCGCCCACGTGAACGCCACGGCGGAAGCCGCCCTGACCCGAGCCCGCACCCTGCTCTGGCAGACCGCGACAACCGAGCCCTTCCGCGAAGCCGTCCTCCTGTCCAACCCCGGCGCCTACGAACGAGTCCTCCACCGAACCCCCCTCACCCAAACCCACCCCACCTCGCCGGTCGGTTCGCCGGTCGGTTCGCCGGTCGCTTCGCCGGTCGGTTCGCCGGTTGCGTCGCCGGTTGCGTCGCCGGTCGGTTCGCCGGTCACTTCCCCGGTGGCGTCGCCGGCCTCCCCGGCGTCCTCCGCCTCCAAGGACTCGCTTGTCCCGTCGGCCCCGGTGGTCCCGGCGGCTTCGTCGGCCGGACTGCCTCCCACCCCACCCCCTTCCCCCGGTCCGCCTGGAGGGCGGAACGCGAAGGTGCGGCGGGAGGAGGGGTTGTTGTACGCGTATCTGCAGCGGTTCTGTGCGAAGAACGAGTCGGTGAGTTTCTTCGGGCCGGTGGACGCCGTGCGGGTCGAGGCTGGTTCGGCTGTGCCGCTCGTCCTGAACCGCAGGGCCGGCAGCCTTCAGGGGCGGTGGACGCGTGCCGCTCATTGGGCCGCCGAGGCCCTGGCGGGGCGTGCCGCGGAGGACCTCGCTGAGCACGTGCCGCTGCGCCTCGCGCCTGGTTTCGCCGCCTCGCCGGACGGACGGCGGCTCGTCATGCCGGACGGGCGTGCCGCACGGCTCGATCCGGCGTCCGGGGCGGCGGTCCGTGCCTGTGACGCCGGGGTGACCCTGGGCCGGTTCGCCGAGAAGGCCACATCCGAGGAGGAGGCCGCCGCACGTCGCCTCATGGCGCGTGGTGTCATCCGGCGCGACATCCCGGTCCCCACCGCCGTGGACGACCCTCTCGCGGCGCTCCGCGCGGCGCTTGCCGGCATGGGCGAGGACGCCGCGACGTGGGTGGCGCGGGTGGACCGGTTCGCGGCGGGTGTGGCGCGGTTCGCGGCGGCGGGCGACGCGGACCGGCTGGAGGCGTTGCGTGCGGCGGAGGAGGTGTTCGCCGAGCTGAGCGGGGCCGAGCCACGCCGGGCGGCGGGCACCATCTACGCCGACCGGCTGATCGTCACCGAGGACTGCCGGGGGGATGTCGTGGACGCGGCGATCGGCGGGCCGCTGCTCGACGGCATCTCCACGCGCCTGGACCCGGTGTTGCGACTGTGCGCGGGCTACGGCCTCACGGTCGCCGACGCTGTGCACGAGCGGGCCCTCGCGCTGCACGCCGAGCTGGGGGGCGGCGCCGCCACCGGCTTCCTCCCCTTCATCGCCGCGCTCGACGCCCACGTGGACATGACGCGGATCGCGGACGCCCCGCCGGTCGCGGCCTGGCTGGCCCGCCTGGCGGCCCTCGTGCGGGACCGCGACCGTGACGGCCTCGCCGACCTGGACCCGGCCGACGTCGCGCCGTTCACCCGGCCGCTGCCGCCGGGCCTCACCGTCTCCCCGGACATCTTCCTCGCCGCCCCCGACGAGAAGGCCCTGCGGGACGGCGCCGCCGAGCTGATCGTCGGGGAGATCCACCACGGCACCCAGGTCTGGACCCACCTCGGCGCGCTGCTGCGGGACCATGATCACCTCGCCGCCGAGATCGCCGAGCTGCTCACCGTGGACGGCAGGCTCCCCGCCGCGCTCGTGCACCGCCGCACCCAGGGCAAGGCGTTCGAGCGCGACCTCCCCGGCCTCGACATCGAGGTGCTCGGCCGTTCCACCAAGGACGACGCGCACCGTCTGCGCGCCGCCGACGTGACGGTGGTGCGCGGGCCGGACGGCCTGCGGCTGCGCCACCCGGGCCACGGAGACCTTTTCCTGCGCCCGAGGGACCCGCGCGCCGCGTCGAGCTGGCTGTTCGGCCCGCCGCCCGTGGTCGCGCCGCCGCTGGACATCCCCGGCGCCTCCCCCCGGGTGCGTCTCGGCGGCGTCACCCTCTGGCGGCGCGCCTGGGAGATCCCCGCCGCCGCGCTCGACGGCCTGCTGCGCGCCGCCGGCCCCGCCGAGGCGTTGCTCGCCGCGGACCGGCTGCGTGCGGAGCACGGCCTGCCCGCCCGGGTGTTCGCCCGGGTGCCCGGCGAGCGCAAACCCTTCTACGCCGACCTCGCCGAGCCGCTCAGCCTGGAGCACCTCGTCCACATGACACGCGCGGCGTCCGGGCCGCTGCGGCTCACCGAACTGCTGCCGGGCCCGGACGGCTGGTGGCTGGCCGACGGGCGGGGCCGCTACAGCACCGAACTGCGGATGACGTACTTCACCCGCCCTCAGGGACCTCGCGGAAAGGAAGACCAATGACTCGATACGACGTCGCCGTCATCGGCGCGGGGGTGGTGGGGGCGTCCACTGCCCGCCTGCTCGCCGCCCAGGGTGCCTCGGTCTGCGTGCTGGACGCCGGCGCGCGCGGCGGGCGCGGTTCGCGTGCCGCCGCGGGGGTCGGCGTGCCGTCGGTGCGCCTGCTCGCCGACCCCCTGATGCTGGGCTTCGCCGAGGCGGGACGCAAGCAGTTGCTCGCCGACCTGGAGGAGCTCACCGGCGGCGACCCCGGCCGGCTGCGCACCGAGGCGGGGGTGATCCGCGTCGTGCGGACCCCGCAGCACCGGGAAGAGCTGGAGCAAGCCGCCGCGGGCCACCCCGGTTACCTCGGCGAGTGGCTGGACGGCGAGCGGCTGGCCGCCGTCGAGCCGCTGATGGCCACCGGCAAGATCCACGGCGCGTACTTCGACCCCACCGGCCTGGTGATGGACGCCGACGGCTACGTCACGCTGCTCCAGCAGGCCGCCGTCGCCGCGGGTGCACAGGTGCGCTTCGGCACCCAGGTGTTCGGCGTCGAGCAGTCCGCGGACGGCGTGACGCTGCGCACCCAGGACGGCGCGCTGGAGGCCGACCGGGTGGTCGTCGCCGCCGGCGCGTGGTCCGGCGCCATCCCCGGGATCACCCCGCTTCCGGTGCGCCCCCTGCGCGGCCAGATGTTGCGCCTGGACGCCACCGTCAGCCTGCGGCACGTGGTGTCCGGCTCGGTGTACGCGGCGCCGAGCAGGTCGGGCACTGTCGTGGTCGGCGCCACCGAGGAGAACGCGGGCTTCGCCGAGTCGGTGACCCCCGAGGGCCTGCTGGTGCTCACCGCGTTCCTCGGCCGCATGCTGCCCCGGCTCGCCGCCGGCTCCCTGCGCGACGCCTGGAGCGGCCTGCGCGCCGCCGCCCCCGGCGGCCGTCCCCTGATCGGCGCGGTCCCCGCAGAGGACCGCGTGATCGCCGCCACCGGCCACGGCGGCCAGGGCATCCTCACCGGCGGCCTCACCGGCCGCGCCGTCGCCGGCTACCTGGCCACCGGCGACGACGAGTGGGTGAGAGCCTTCACCCCGGCGCTGGAGCGCGAGTGACCACCACGGCCTGGGAGCCGCGGTCCCGGCCGGAGTCCGGTCCTCCCGGAGCGGGAGGGCCGGCGGCGGACGAGGTGTCGCGGTCCCGGCCGGAGTCCGGTCCTCCCGGAGCGGGAGGGCCGGCGGCGGACGAGGTGTCGCGGCCCCGGCCGGAGTCCGGTCCTCCCGGAGCGGCGGAGCCGGCGGTGGGTCGGATGTCGCGGTCCCGGCCGGAGGACGCTCCTCCCGGAGCGGCGGAGTGGGAGTTGCACCCCACGTTCATTCTGCGCAGCACCGGGTTCCCGTTCGCGGTGCTGGACCGGATCTCGTTCCCGCGGACGGCCGCGCTGATCGACGCGGCGCTGGACGCGGACGAGGCGGTGGCGGGCGCGGCGGCGGAGGCCGTCGCGTGTCTGCGGGACCACGACGGGGTGACCGACGGGCGGCTGCGGCGCAGGTTGTGGAAGAGCCTGTCGCGGCACCGGCCGCTGCCCGACGAGGACGGCGAGCAGGACGCGGCGACCCGGGAGGTGCTGGCGCGGTACCGGGCCGCTCTGGAGGGGCGCGAGCGCGCGTGGGAGGCCGCCCGGTCGGGGCTCGCCGCCGAGCTGCCGGAACGGCGGGCGGCGCTGCGGGACCTCGCGGCGGACGAGCGGTTCCAGGAGGCGGTGTGGTTGTCCAGCCCGCAGATGTACGAGCGCGGGCTGCGCGGCCACGTCGCCGCCGATCTGACCGGGCCGCGCACAGGTAGGGTGCGGTCCCTGGAGCGCCAGCTCGCCGGGTACCTCCAGCGGGTCGCCGCCAAGAACGAGACCGCCTCCTTCTTCGGCCCCATCAACTACGGCGACTTCACGCCTCCGGGTGAGGAACGGCCCCGCGCCGGGGCGGTCACCCGGCGGCACGCCTACATCGCCTACTGGGTGGTCCAGGCCCTGGCCGACCGCCTCGCCGAGGAGCCGTCCGTCCGCCCCTACCTGCGGCCCCGGCTGTCCCCCCTGGCCGCGGTGTCGGCCGGCGCACGCGTCGAGGTGACCCTGGCGCGCGCCCGCACGGTCACCCTCGCCGGGCGGGCCGCCGAGGTGCTGCCGCTGGTGGACGGCAGGCGCGACGCCGCCGAGCTGGCCCGCCTGACCGGTGCCCCGGTGGACGAGGTGGTGGCCGCGCTGGAACGGCTGGCGGGGACGCGGCTGGTGGCGTTCGGGATCGACCTGCCGGTGACCGAGCCGCGGGCGCTGGAGGCCCTGCTGGACCGGGTGGCGGGACTGCCCGGGGACTGCGCCGCGCGGGAGGTGTGGCTCGGGCGGCTGTCCGCGTTGCGCGCCGCGCAGCAGGAGTTCGCCGGTGCGGACTTCGCCCGGCGCAAGGACCTGCTCGCGGACCTCGAACAGACCGTGGCCGGGCTCACCGGCCTGGAACCCCGGCGGGCCGGCGGCCGCCTGTACGCCGACCGGCTGGTGATCACCGAGGAGTGCCTCGGGGACGCCACCCCGCTGCGCCTCGGCGACGCCGTGCTCGACCTGCTCACCGCCGAGCTCGCCCCTGTGCTCGACCTGCTGGCCGCCGCCGCCATCGGCACGCACGCCGCGCTCACCGCCACCGCGACCGCCGCCCTCGGCCTGACCGGCGGCGGCCGGGTCCCCCTCACCCGCTACCTGGCCCACCCCTGGCCGGAACAGCCCCTGCCGCCGGCGCCCCCCGCCCCGTGGCGCACGGTGATCGAGGAGAAGGCGGCGGGTGGGGAGGCCGTGGTCCTCGATCCGGCGGACGTCGCGGTGGCACCGGGCACGCTGGCCGGGCGGGCCCTGGTCTGCTCCCCGGACGTCATGATCGTGGCCAGGGACCTGGACGCCGTCCGGGCCGGGGACTTCACCCTGGTGCTGGCCGAGTCGCACGACACCGCCCTGCTGTGGGGGTGGGCGCTGCAGTTCGCCGGCGACCCCGCCGCCGCGCAGGCCGAGGTGGCCGCGCTGCTCGACCGGCTCGACACGTCCCACCCGCTGGCCAACATGCTCACCGCGAAACGCGCGAAGATCGTGCCGTTCGAGTTCCCCGGCCCCACCGTGGAAGCCGCCCAGCCGAGCCACCGTACCGACGGGCGTACCATCCCCGCCGGTCAGGTCGACGTCGTGGCGAGGGACGGGCGGCTGCTGCTGGCCGCGCCGGGCCACGACGGATTCCTGCTGTACAACGGCGAGCTGGACTCCCCGGCGCACAACGTGCTCGCCCCGCCCCGCGTCCGCCCGGTGACGTTCGGCGCCCCCGAGGGGGTGCGGCACACCCCCCGCATCTCGGTGGGCCGCACCGTGATCCAGCGGGAGCGCTGGCTCGTGGACCGCGACGAGCTCACGCCCGACGCCCCCCAGGGCACGGCAGGGGACGAGTCGGCGTTCGCCCTGTTCGTGGCGGTACGCCGCGCGGTGCGGCGGCACGGCCTGCCGCGGTGGACGTTCGTGAAGATCCCCGGGGAGCGCAAGCCCGTGCTCCTGGACACCGAGGGCCTGTTCCTCGCCGAGCTGGTCGCCCACCTCAGCGAGCCCGGCACGGACCTGACCCTCTCGGAGATGCTGCCGGGCCCCGGCGACCTGTGGCTCCCGGGCCCGGACGGCGCCCACTGCGCCGAACTCCGCCTGGTCGCCGCCCGCGCCGTGCCGCAGAGTCTCCCCGAGACGTCCCCCGAAAAGGCGCCGGTCCTCCAGGCGGCCGGGGTCCCGGGATGAGCACGCCGCTCGTCGACGGTGACGCCGCGGTGCGGCTGGCGGCCGCTGCCGGGACCGGGTGCCGGGCGGAGGTGTTCGCCGAGTCGTGGGTCCTGTCGCGGGCCGTGGCCGAGCAGGACGGCCTGCGGCTCGGGCAGCGGCGCAGGGAGGGCATGGGTCTGTCCCTCGTGACCGAGCGGGGGGTGCGCCACCGCCACCTGCCGTGGCTGGCGAGCGACCGGCTGCCGCTGCTGCTGGGCGACGACGGGCGCGCCGCGGACGTGTACGGCCCGCCGGGCGCTCCATGGGACGGCCCGGAGATGACCACGGACACCGACCTCGGCACCGCCGGCACGCTGGCCCGCATGGTGGGGGTGGCCGCCGCGGAGGCCGGGGCGGCGTACCCGGGGGTGACCGTCGCGCGGGTCACCGGCGAGCTCACCGAACGGGCCACGCTGGTCGCCCGGGAGGACGGCGTGCTGCGCCACGGCTCGCACGCCCATGTGGAACTGCGGGTCCACGTCACCGCCCGCGGGAACGGCACGACCGCCCGGGTGATGCGCGTCGCGGGGGCCGAGGTGAGGGGACCGGACAGCCTCGCCGCCTCGGTCGGCGACGACGTGATCCGGGCCGCCGCGCGGGCGGCGGCCGACGCCGCGGTGCGCGACCTCGACGCCGTCGACGCCCCCACCGGTGAGCTGCCGGTGGTGCTCGCCGCGGGCGGGCCGGGCGCGCTGCTGCACGAGGTGTGCGGGCACGGGCTGGAGGCCGACGTCGCGCTGCAGCCGGGCGCCGCGTACGGAGGGGTGCTCGGCGAGCTGCTCGCGCCGTCCGGACTGACGCTCATCGACTCACCCCGCGCCCCGGCCGGCGCCGGGCTGTACCGGTTCGACGACGAGGGCGAGCCCGCCGCCGCGGTGGCCCTGCTGGAGGGCGGCGTGTTGCGGTCGTACCTGCACGACCGGCGCACCGCCGCCGCGACCGGCGCCGAGCCGCACGGCCACGGCCGCCGCCTCAGCTACGCCTACCCCGCGCTGCCCCGCATGAGCTGCACCTACGTCGTCCCCGGCGCCATGCCCCCCGAGGAGATCATCGCGGCGACGCCCTACGGCCTGTACGTGGAGTCGATCGTGTCAGGGGAGACGGACATGAGCTCGGGCCGGTTCAGCGTGCGGGTCACCTCGGGCCGCCTCATCGAGAACGGCCGGCTGACCGCCCCCATCCGTGAGGCCACCCTGTCGGGCACGGGTCTCGGAGTGCTCCGCGCCATCGACCTGATCGGCGACGACCTGCGCTTCATGCCGTACGGCTACCAGTGCAACAAGCTCGGCCAGTTCCCTCTCACGGTGTCGGTGGGCCAGCCGACGCTGCGGGTGGCCGCGATGGCGGTGAGCGGCCCGTGACCTCGGCGGCGGAGCACCTGCTCGCGTCGGCGCGGCGGCTGCTCGACGCCGTGGCGGACGCCGGGGGCGACGCGGCCGACGTGCGGGCCGTCACCACCTCGGTGCGCGCCACCCAGGTCTTCGCGGACGGCACCCACGCGGGCCGCGACGGCGTCACCACGGTCACGGAGCTGCGTGTCCAGGCCGGCGGCGGCGTCGCGGGGCTTCTCCTCGGCGCCCCGCCCGGCGAGCCCGCGGAGGCCGCGCGCCTGGCCGTGGAACTGGCCCGCCGCTCCCGCCTCACCGCCGACCCCCACGACCTGCCCCCGCCGGCGGCGGCGCGCCGGCCGGGTGAGGCCGCGATCCATCCGGTGCCCGCGGAGCCCGACGTGCCGTTCGACTACTGCCGGGCCCTGCTCTCCCGCTTGCTGACCCCGGTGGAGGGGCCCGTCGCGCTCGGCGCGGAACACGTGCGCAGCCGGAGCTGGACGGTGGTCGCGGACGCCGCGGGGACGGCCGTGGCGTACGAGCAGGCGGGGCACCACGCCTGGCACTGGCTGGAGGGCCTCGGCGGTCACATGGTGGACGGCCTGGCCGCCACCCGGTTCGGCGAGCTGAGCTGGGACCTCCTCGCCACCCGTGCCCGCGAGTTCCGCGCCGTCCACCTGGCCGGGCCCCGCGCGGTGGTGGAGAGCGGCCCCCACCCGGTGCTGCTCCACCCCGAGGTCGCCGCCCATCTCGTGCGCAGCCTCGGGTTCCTGCTCAGCGCGGGCAACGTGCTGTCCGGCATGCGGCCCCTGCTGGCCCGGGTGGGCCGCAGGATCGCCGCCCCGGCCGTCACCCTGGTGGACGACCCGCCCGCCCCGGTGGACGCGCAGGGCACCCCCACCCGGCGGCAGACGCTCCTTTCGGCGGGGGTGCTGCGCGGCTTCCTCACCGGCCGGGACAACGCCGCGGTGCTCGGCGTGCCTCCGTCCGGTTCGGCCCGCCGCGAGGCACCGGACAAACCCGCCGTGGAGAGCCCGTCCCGCATCTCGCTGGTCCCGGGCACCCGGTCCCTGGACGATCTGCGCTCCGGCATGGACGACGGCATCGAGGCCGTCGGGGTGGTGCATCCCGGCGCCATCAGGGGCCGCCGCGGCACCTTCACCACCGTGGTCCTCGGATGGCGGATCCGCGGCGGGCGCCGCGTCCACGCCCTCGGCCCGGTCCGCCTCTCCCTCGGCGTGTTCGAGCTGCTGCGCTCGGTCGAGGCGGTGGGCGACGACCCGGCCCGTTCGTTCCTCGCCGCGGGCGCCTCGTGCCCGGGTGTGCTCGTCGGCCGCATGGACGCCGGCTGAGCTCGCCGTGGCAACAATCGGCGGGCGGCTGACAACTAGCTGACACCGTTTTCCCTGGTCCGTGGCTCGCGGAGCACGGAGAGTTTCTGGTGCGACCAGAAAACCCCGTAGCCGTGAAGAGGTCCAGCGAACATGACCCATGCCGCCCTGCCCGCACGCCCCGCGACCTGGTCGCTGCACGACCATGTGGTGGTGCGCACGACCGGGTTCCCCTACGAGATCGTCGAGGAGCTGAGCCTGCCCGCGACGGCGGCGGACGTGGACGCCGTGCTGGCCGCGGAGCACGCCGCCGGCGAGCACCGCGAGACGCTGCTGCGTGACGCGTTCCCCGCGGCGGTGCGCGCCGCGGGGGGAGACCGGGCGGCGGGACGGCTGCTCAGCAAGCAGCGGGCGGCGGTGGGACGCTGGTGCCCGGTGTCCGCGCCCGAGCTCGCGCCAGGCGACGGGCTCGCCGGGCTGCTGCGCGAGTGGAACCGGCTGCTCGCGGTGACGGCAGCGCTGGCCGAGCGGGCCGAGGCCGCGCACCCGGCCGAGCTGGCCCTGTGCGGGGAACGGCTGCGGGCCAGGGCCGCCGACCCGCGCCTGCGCGACGCGATCCTGCTGCTCAGCCCGGCCTTCCACGACAGCCTCGGCAAGTACGCCGCCGGGTCGGCGAAGGACGCGCGGCAGGTGGAGCGGCGCCTGGCCGCCTACCTGCAACGCCTCGCCGCCAAGAACGAGACCAACAGCCACTTCGGTCCGGTCAACTACGGCCGCCTGGACCCGGCGCTGCCCGCCCCGGTGCGGATGGAGCGCGACCCGTCGCTCGTCACCCGCACGGTGTTCGCCGCCGCACGGCTCGCCGACGCGCTCACCGCCGCCGTCCAGGCAGACCCGCGGATGCGTCCCCATCTGCGGCCCCGCCGTTCGGTGGCCCACCGGGTGGCGGACGGCCGCGCGGTGCACACCGGCACCGGGCGCGCCGTGACGTTGTCCGCGGACGACACCCGGCTGGTCGAGGCCGCCGACGGCACCCGGAGCGTGCGGGACCTCGCGGCCGATCTGGGGGAGCCGTGGCCGTCCGTCGCGGAGCGGGTCGCGGCGCTGGTCCACCGCCGCCTGCTGTCCTTCGCGCCGCCCGCCGCCCCCGACACCGCGCACCCGCTCGACGCGGTCGCGGCGTGGCTCGACAGTTGTCCACAGGCTGTGGACGACGACGCGGCGCGGGCCGTACAGGAGTGGCGGGCCACGGCGGAGGAGCTGGCCGGCCTCGTGGCCGCGTGCGCCGCCGTGCCGCGGACCGCGGCGATGGGGGCGCTGCGGCGGCTGGAGGAGCGGTACGAGGAGCTGTCCGGGGAGGCCGCGCGGCGCGGCGCGGGCACGATGTACGCCGACCGGACCTTGGTGTTCGAGGAGTGCCGGGGCGACCTCGCGCGGTTCGAGCTCGGCGGCGCGGTGGCCCGGCGCGTCGGGGACGGCCTCGTGCCCGTGCTGGAGTTGTGGCGGACCGCGGCCCTGCTGCGGGGGCACGACCAGCGGCGGCAGGCCCGGCACGTCCTCGACGCCCTCGCGCCGGACGGCGACGTCCCCCTGTTCCGCTACCTGCGCTCGGCCACGGGCGCCGCGCCGGAGGACGACGGCCGGACGGCGTTCGCGCGCTTCGAGCGGTCGCTGCGCGGGCTGCTGGACGGCCGCGGCGACGCGCCGCACGTGGAGCTGGACCCGGAGCGGCTGGCCGCGGTGTCGGCCGCCGCGCTCGGCGAGATCGACGACACCGGCCACCCGTCGTTCACCTCGGTGGACCTGCTGCTCGCGGCCGGCGGAGCCGGCGAGCTGGCCGAGGGCCGGTTCCTGCTCGTGGTGGGCGAGGGGCACGCGCCCGCGCTGTTGTCGGTGTTCCCGACCGACCACTTCCGCCGCGAGGCGGGCGACCCGGACCGCGTGGCCGCGCTGCTGGCCAAGGTGTTCGCGGACGCCGGGGTGCGGGTCGGCCAGGTGCTCATCGGGCGAGGCACCAAGATCTTCCCGTACCGGCTTGCCGACACCTTGGTCGAGCTGCGCCCCCACCTGCCCGGCCCCGGCGCCGTGCCCGCCGCCGCGCTGCGCGTGCGCAGGGACGGCGGCGGCGTGACGCTGTACGACGACGACGGCCCGCTGCTGCTGCACCCGCAGTTGCGCCGCGCCCCCGGCTTCGACCCGTTCGCGCCGTTCACCCTGCCCGCCGTGGAGGACCACCCGATCGCCCTGCCGGAGCACACCCCGAGGATCACCGTCGGCGGCGTCGTCTACCAGCGCGAACGCTGGCAGGTGCCCGGCCTGCCCTGGGACACCGCGCTCGGCGGGTGGGCCCTGCTGCGCGCCGCGCGGGGGTGGCGGGCCAGGTCCGGCATGCCCGAGCAGGTGTACTACCGCACGCCCGAGGAGCCGAAGCCGTTGCTGCTGGACTTCACCAGCCGCCACCTCGTGGAGCTGTTCCACCGGCACGTCTCCCGCAGCGCCGGCCCGGTGACGGTCAGCGAGATGCTCCCCGCCCCGGCCGACCTGTGGCTGCCGGGCCCCGAGGGCCGCCACACCATGGAACTGCGTGCCTTCGCCGTCCACCCCGGCGGCGCGGGCACCGCCACCGGCGGCGCGGGCTGGCGCCTGCACCGCGGCTGACGGCGCCCCGGCGCGGTGCGGGCCCTCCGGCGGCGTGCCCGGCTGCCGCCGCGGTCTACAGCAGCTTGTCGAGCGTGATCGGCAGGTCGCGCACGCGCCTGCCGGTGGCGTGGTGGACCGCGTTGGCGACCGCGGCGGCGACGCCGGTGATGCCGACCTCGCCGACGCCGAGCAGGCCGAGCGGCATGGTGGGGTCGGGGATGTCCAGCCAGTGCACGTCGATGGCGGGGATGTCGGCGTGCACCGGGATGTGGTACTCGGACAGGCTGGGGTTCATGATCCGCCCGGTGCGCGGGTCGACCAGCGTGGCCTCCGACAGCGCCATGCCGATGCCCATCACGATGCCGCCGCGCAACTGGCTGGCCACCGTCTTGGCGTTGATCACCCGGCCGACGTCGAACACCCCGACCCAGCGCGTCACCCGCACCTCGCCGGTGTCCGGGTCGACCCGCACCTCGCAGAACTGCGCGCCGGACGCGGCCCGCACGAACCGCCGCCGGTCGCGCAGGAACCGGGCCATGAACCTGAGCTGGCCGCTCACCTGACCGGCGCGGCTCTCCGACCCCACGGCGGCCTCGGCGTGGTCCCGGCCCGCGCGGGCCAGGATCGCCGCGTACGTCTCCCCGGTGCCGTCCACCGGGTGCAGCCCGCCGTCCCGTGCCACGACGTCACCCGGGCGCACTCCCCGCAGCGGCGAGGACGGCGACCGCTTGGCCATGGCGAGCAGCGACCGCTTCAGCTTGTCGGCCGCGTCCAGCAGCGCCGCGGCCACGGAGGCGGTCTGCCCCGACCCGCCGGCGGGCGGCGCGGTGGGCAGGGTGGAGTCGCCGTACTCGACCCGCACCGCGCCGAGCGGCACGCCGAGCGCGTCCGCGGCGATCTGCGCGTGCGCGGTGGCGCCGCCCATGCCCATCTCCTGGAAGCCGCACCGCACCAGCACCGTGCCGTCCGCGGAGAGCCGCACCATGATGTTCCCCCAGAACAGCCACGCGGGGTGGTACGCCGTGGCGACGCCCATGCCGACCAGCCACCGGCCGTCCCGCATGGACCCCGGCTCGGGGGTGCGGCCGGACCAGCCGAACTTCTCCGCGCCGAGCGCGTACGCCTCGCGGAGCATGCGGTGGGAGAACCTCTTGCCGTCCATCGGGTTCCGCGCCGGTTCGTTCCGCATGCGCAGCTCGATCGGGTCCATGCCCAGCCCGTACGCGAGCTCGTCCATCGCCGCCTCGAGCGCGAAGGTGCCGATCGACTCGCCCGGTGCCCGCATGGTCGCGTTGGAGACCATGTCCATCTCGACGAGGCTCTGCCTGACCAGGATGTTCTCCGCGTCGTACAGGTGCCGCGACTGGGCCGTCACCTGCTCGGGGCCGCCGCCCACCCGCCCGGTCAGGGTCACGCTGGTGTGGATCAGCGAGGTCAGACTCCCGTCGGGGCGGGCGCCGAGCGCGACCCGCTGCGCCGACGGGGTGCGCCCGCCGACCGTGCGGTACACGCCCTCGCGGGTGAGCATCATGCGCACCGGGCGGCCGGTGGCGCGGGCCGCCATCGCGGTCAGGAGCGTGCCCGCCCAGAGCGACGCCTTGCCGCCGAAGCCGCCGCCGACGTGGGGCGCGACCACCCGCACGTTCGCGACCGGAATGCCGAACCGCAACGCCAGATGCGCCTGCGCCCAGGCGATGCCCTGCGTCCCGTCGTGCACGGTCAGCCGGTCGCCGTCCCACGCCGCCGTCGTGGCGTGCGGCTCGATGGCGTTGTGGGCATGCGGCGGCGTGGTGAAACGCAGGTCCAGCGACACCGGGGCGGCGGCGAGCGCGGCCTCCGCGTCACCCTTCCTGCCCTCGCCGCTCATCAGCAGGTCGCTTTTCTGCACGACGGCGTCCGGCTCGGCCGCGGCGAAGTCCACCGTGGCGGGGAACTCGTCGTAGGCCACCTCGACCAGGACGGCGGCCTGGCGTGCCGCGCCGATGGTCTCCGCGACCACCATCGCCACCGGCTGGCCGTTCCAGTGCACCTCGTCGGTGTTGAGGTAGGACACCGAGGTGCCCGACACCATCGAGCTGAGGTTCATGGGGCTTCGCTTCGGCGCCGGCTTCAGCACCGGGGCGTTCAGATGGGTGAGCACGGTCAGCACGCCGGGCACGGCGGCGGCCCGCTCGGTGTCGATGCGGGTGATCCGGCCCCGGGTGATCGTGGCGTGCACCAGCGCGCCGTGCGTGATGCCCGGGTAGGGGTACTCGGCGGAGTACAGGGCGGCGCCGGTGGTCTTGACCGTGCCGTCCACCCGGTCCACCGGCCTGCCGACGTAGCCTTCCGCCGGTGCGGGCGGGGCCGGGCGGATCTCGGTCTGGGTCATGCCGCGCTCCCCTCGGCGAGCAGCCGCTGGAGCGTCGCGACGACGGTGCGGCGGGCCAGCTCGATCTTGAACGTGTTGTGGGGGTCGCCGGACGCGGGGGCGAGCTCCGCCTCGGCCGCCCGCCGGAACGTCTCCTCGGTGGCGGGTGCCCCGGTGAGCACCCGCTCGGCCTCGTGCGCACGCCACGGCTTGGCGGCCACCCCGCCGAGGGCGAGCCGCGCCCCGGCCACCGCGCCGTCCCGCACGTCCAGGGCGGCGGCCACCGAGACCAAGGCGAACGCGTACGACGCGCGGTCGCGCACCTTGCGGTAGCGGGAGACGGCCGCGATGGGCAGCGGCGGCAGCTCGACCGCGGTGATCAGCTCGTCGTCCGCCCGGACCGTCTCGATGTGCGGGGTGTCCCCGGGCAGCCGGTGGAAGTCGCCGAGCGGCACACGGCGGGTGCCGCGCACGCTCTCCAGTTCCACGGTGGCGTCCAGCATGGCGAGGGCGACGCACATGTCAGAAGGGTGGGTGGCGATGCAGTGCTCGCTGGTGCCGAGCACGGCGTGGCCCCGGGTGAACCCGCCGATCGCGTCGCACCCGGCGCCGGGGTCGCGGCGCCCGCAGGCGGCGGCCTCGTCGTAGAAGTACATGCAGCGGGTGCGCTGGAGCAGGTTGCCGCCGACCGTGGCCATGTTGCGCAGCTGCGCCGAGGCGCCGCTCAGGATCGCCTGGGCCAGCACGGGGTAGCGGGCCCGCACCGCGGGGTGCGCGGCGAGGTGGCTGTTGCGGACCAGCGCGCCGATCCGCAGGCCCCCGCCGGGCAGCTCCTCGACCTCCGCCAGCGGCAGACGGGTGATGTCGATCACGGTGTCCGGCCGTTCGACGCCCTCGCGCATGAGGTCGACGAGGTTGGTGCCGCCGCCGAGGAACCGCGCGTTCGGCCGCCCGGCCACCTCACGCAGGGCCGTCGCGACGTCCGGGGCGCTGACGTAGTCGAACGTCCTCATCGGACCGCCTCCGCCGTGGCGACCTGGCGGATCGCGGTGACGATGCCGTTGTAGGCGCCGCACCGGCACAGGTTGCCGCTCATGCGTTCGCGGATCTCGGCCTCCGACAGCTCGCCGGGGCCGGCCGCGAGGTGCTCGGTGACCGCGCTCGGCGCGCCGGCGGCGTGCTCGGCGAGCATGCCCACGGCCGAGCAGAGCTGGCCCGAGGTGCAGTAACCGCACTGGAAGCCGTCGTGCTCGATGAACGCCTCGCGCAGCGGCCGGGCGTTCTCCCCGGCGGCGAGCCCTTCGACGGTGGTGATCTCGCGGCCGGTGTACTGCACGGCGAGCGCCAGGCAGGAGTTGATCCGCTCGCCGTCCGCCAGGACCGTGCAGGCGCCACAGGCCCCCTGGTCGCAGCCCTTCTTGGTGCCGGTCAGGCCGAGATGCTCGCGCAACGCGTCGAGCAGGCTGACCTGGGGTTGCAGGTCGAGCGTCGTGGCGACGCCGTTGACCTGTATGCGTACCTCGACCACGTTTCCTCCATCGGCGGTCTTTGTGCCTCCCGACGGGGACGCTAACAGAACACTGTCTCCTTAACAAGAGAACGACGTTCTTTTAACTGGGAGGACACCCCGCCGGAGTCGTATGCTTGCGGGGAGATGGAGCACGCACCGTTCGTCCGGGCCAGGCGGCCGGAGCAGAAGCGCCAGCGGCGGCAGGCCATCCTCGACGCGGCCCGCGAGCTCGCCGTGCGGCACGGGGTGCGCGACGTGACCCTCGGCGGCGTCGCGGTCGCCGTCGGGCTGGCCAAGTCCAACGTGATCCGTTATTTCGGGACACGTGAGGAGATCTACCTGGAGCTGGCCGCCGAGGAGTGGCGCGGCTGGCGTGACGAGCTCGTCGCCCGGCTCCGCCAGGTGTCCGCCATGCCCGGAGTCGTCGCCGCGCTGGGCGAGACGCTGGAGGCGCGCCCGCTGCTCTGCGACCTGATCGGGCACGCCCCGCTCAGCCTGGAGCACAACGTCTCCCTGGAGGCGGCCCGCGCCTTCAAACGGTCCGTGCTGGCCGTCGTGGACGACGTCGGCGCGGCGATCGCCGCGACCGGCGCCGGTCTCAGCGCGAGCGAGGGCGGCGAGCTGGCCGGGGCCGCCGCCGCGCTGGCCGGAGCCCTCTACCCGGCGGCCAACCCCTCGCCCGTGCTGGCCCGGCTCTACGCCGAGGATCCCGACATCGCGGCGGCCTGCCCGCCCTTCCTGCCGACGCTGACCCGCGCGCTCACCGCGCTGGCCGCCGGCATGCCGACCCTGCGCTGACCGGGTCAGCCCTTGGTGGCGGTGGTCAGCGCGTGGCGCAGGCCGTCGGCGGACAGGGTCTCGCCGGTCGAGAGCTGCTTGCCGTCGAGCACCAGCGCGGGTGTGCCCTTCACCTCGCCCTTGCCGAACGTCGCGTCGGTGTGCTGCCGGACCGCCGCGGCGTGCTGCTGGGAGTCCATGCAGGACAGCACCGCCGAGTCGGTGATCCCGACGTTCTTCGCGAAGCCCTTCATGTCGGCGATGGTCAGCGCGGTCCGCTCGTCCGGCTGCTTGGCGAAGACCTCGTCGTGGAAGCGCATCCAGGACTCCCCGGGCACGCACATCGACGCGGCGGCGGCACGCAGCGAGCCCTCGGGGTTCACGAACGCGAGCAGGTGGTAGACGACCTTGATCTTGCCCTGCGCGGCGAACTCCTTGATGACGCCGGCGCTGGTGTGCTCGAACTCCTTGCAGATGGGGCACTGGAAGTCCTCGTAGACCTCGAGCACCGGCGTGCTGACGCCCGGCTTCGCCATGGTGACCGTGGCCTGCGCGGGATCGACGGTGACGGGGGCGAGGCCGCCGGCGTACGTGCTGGGCTCGGCGCGGTTCAGCGAGTAGACCACCCCGCCGGCCACCACGGCGATCACCACGGCGACCACGAGGCCGATCAGCAGCACGCGGCGGCGCTTGTCCTGCTGCTCCTGCCGGAGCCGCTCCTCACGCAGGCGATCACGTGCGGCCTGCCGGGACGCCTTGCTCATGATCCTGCAACCCATCTCTCGCCCGAATGCCGACGTGCCCCACGCTGTGCCGGGGCCCGTCCCCCACAAACGCTACCGGGCGGATGGGCCGGTCGCCGCGCCAGGGCTCAGGCGGGGGGAGCGTCCGGCCAGCCGAGCGGGACGGCGCCCGGGGGAGGCTCGCCGCCGGCCTCGTTGAAGGCGCGCATGGCCGTGATCAACGCCTGACGCTGGCAGGCCGGCATCCTGGCCACGATGGTGGCGATCTCCGTGCGGCGCCGGGTGGTGACGTCCTCCACCACGCGGCGGCCCTCGGCGGTCAGGCGCAGCAGGGTCTCCCTGCGGTTGCTCGGGTTCACCTCGCGGCTGACCAGCCCGGCGGCGGTGAGGCGGTCCACCATGCGCAACGCGGTGGAGGGGTTCACCTCCAGCCGCTCGGCCAGGGTGACGAGCTTGGTCTCGCCCTGCCGGATGACGAGAAGCATGCGGAACTGCGGCAGGGTGACCCGGTCCTCGGCGGCCGCCAGCGAACGCGCGGAGATGGCGACCAGCAGGCGCGAGGCCCCGAGCACCGCGGAGGTGACGGCCTCGAAGTCGTCCTCACAGGGCGGGCCGGCGGCGTGCTGTGGCATATGCACCGTTTCTCGTTGTTCGCCGCGGGCCCGCACCGATCAGGAGTAGGCCGGGTGGAAGGCGACGGCGTGCACCCCACGCAACTGCGCCGGGTCGGAGGGGTCGCGTGGCAGGCGGCCGAGCGGGGCGAGTCCGCGCCACGCCCACGGGTGGGTGTCGCGGTGGCGCACCAGCAGCGACCGGCACTCCTCGGGGGTGAGGAACCGGTGCGCGGGCCTGGGCAGCCGGCGCCTGCCGAGCCTGATCTCCAGCGCGGGGCCCTCCTGGAGGTGGCGGTACCACTCGCTCCCGTGGCCGACCACGTACACCGTGCCCTCGGTCCGGTCGAGGTGGAGCACCCCGAGGGCGGTCTCCCTGGCGAGACCGGTGACACGCCCCCGCGTGACGAGGTAGAGGACACGCTCACCGAGCGTCCAGCCGAGCCCGTGCCGGTACAGCCACACCGGCGCACGCAGCGCCTTCCCGAGCCACCGGCGGTGGTCGATCGGCCCCATTCTCAGTGCTCCTCGGTGGTTGGGGACGGCCAGGCGCGGACGCGGCGGCCACGCAGAGGAATGGTATGGCCTGCGGCATATGAGGGGGTAAGGGCGTTAACCGAGCTTTAACGTGAATCCACTCACGTGGACCGCCGGGTGGCCCTTGCATCTCCCGCCGCTGGAACAGCGAGACGTCGCGTCGAGGGCGGCTACGGCGATCACCCGGGCCAGGGCTTGCATCTCCAGCCGCTGGAACAGCGAGACTTCCGGCCATGAAGGACGACAGTGGCACGCTGTTCACCATCGGCGGCCTGTCCCGGCGCACCGGCCTGCCGGTCCGCACCATCCGCTTCTGGTCGGACACCGGCGCCATCACCCCGGCCGCCCGCACCGCCAGGGGATGGCGGCTGTACGACACCGAGTCCGTCGCCCGGCTGGAACTGGTCGCCACTCTGCGCGACCTCGGCCTCGGTTTGGACGACGTCCGCCGCGTGCTCTCGCGCGAGACCACCCTCGCCGAGGTCGCCGCCGCCCACGTCGAGGCCCTCGACACGCACATCCGCGCACTGCGGCTGCGCCGCGCCGTGTTGTCCACCGTCGCCCACCGCGGATCGACCACCGAGGAGATCACCCTGATGAGCGAACTGGCCAGACTGTCCGCCGAGCAGCGCAGAAAGATCATCGACGACTTCCTGACCGAGATCCTCGCCGGCCTCGACACCACCCCCGGCATCCACAACCGCCTGCGCCTCGGCACCCCCGACCTCCCCGACACCCCCACCCCCGAACAGGTCGACGCCTGGATCGAACTCGCCACCCTCGTGCGGGACCCGGACTTCCGCCGCGACTTCCGCGCCCTCGCCGAACAGATCGCCCGCGCCCGCGACAAGACCGAGGAGAACCCCACCCGCCGCCTCATCCACCACGCCACCGCCGCCCACCGGAACGGCGTCGCCCCCACCTCCCCCGAAGCCGCCGCCGTCCTGACCACCATCCTTGGCCCGTCACCCCACGACGACTCCCTGCTGGAAACCCTGGAACGCGCCGCCGACCCCCGCGCCACCCGCTACTGGGACCTCATGGCCACCATCAACTCCTGGCCCCCCTACCCTCCCGGCGTCCCCTCCCGCGAGCACCTGACCCTCGCCCGCGACGCGCACTCCCGACGGCTCCCCAGGTCGCAGACTGGGCCGAGGCCGTGCGCGCTTCCGTCGAAGCCCGGGAGGTGCTGGCGGCGCTCACCGAGGCGGCCTTCACGGAGGTCTACACCTGGCGGACGCTGCTGCAGGGGCGCCCGCACAATCAGGACGAGATACAGGAGATGGAAAGTCAGGCCCGGCGGATTCTCACCTTTCAGTCCTCTATGGTGCCCGGCCTCCTGCAGACCGCCGAGTACGCACGACGGGTGCTCACTCTTTTCCAGCCGCCCTACGATGAATCGGACATCCCGGCGGCGGTCGCTGGTCGGCTCGACCGGCAGCTTGCCCTCTACGAGGAGAACCGGGGATTCGAGTTCCTCATCACCGAGGCGGCGCTTCGGTGGCGGCCTGGGCCGCCGCGGCTCCTGCGGGCCCAGCTTGACCGCCTGGCGTCGATCAGCACGCTGTCCAACATCTCGATGGGGCTCATCCCGCACGCGGTCGAGGCGGTCGTCAGTATCACCCACCCGTTCGTGCTTTTCGAGGAGACGGGAGAGGAAGGCCACGCTCCGTCCACCGACGATGCCGGAGACGCGATCGTGACGGTGGAGGCCATCCACGGCCCACTTACGTTGCAGGACCAGGAAAGCGTGTCTCTTTACCGCACGCAGTGGTCCCTGCTGCGGCGGATGGCCGTCTTCGGGGACGACGCCAGGAGGCTTCTCGCCGGGATCGCGGACGAGTTCGGGGAGATCGGCTCATGAGCACCGGAGCGGCACGCCTAGGGGCGGGAGCGCCGCGGACGGACGGCCGCGGCGCCCCCTGGACGCACTACTTGATGTCGAAGAGTCCGGCCTTCACCCCCTTGACGAAGTCGGCCCACTCGTCACGCGTGAAAACCACGACCCGGCCGCGGGCCATCGAACTGCGCACCGAGACGACGGTGCCGATCGCCACCTCGACGCAGCTGCCGCCGTTGCACGCGCTGCGAAATCCGGCCTTCTCGATCGCGAAGTCACCCATGCGGACAACCCTTTCTTTTTCCCGCGGCGGTGATTCCGCCGACGTGGAAATAGAATCGCGATCACCTTTATGAAGACCGTCCGGCCGATGGCTCATATCCTTTTGTTTTTCTCTCCGTGGAACAGGCGGCGGTCCATGTTCTGCACGGGTTCCGTAGGAGAAGTCACTACCTCAGGAAGGAAGAAATGCTACGGATACACCTGCTACGTGACGTGAAGGTCTACATGGAAACAGAGGAGGTTAATCTCGTACGGCCTCAGGTTCGCCAGCTCCTGGCCCTTCTGGCTCTCGCGGAGGGGCACCCGCTGACACGGGAGTTACTGAAGTCCGGGCTGTGGGACGAAGACGCGATGCCGGCTGAACCGGAGGATCGTCTCAACACGCTGGCGAGCTCGCTGCGCCGTTCTCTGGCGTCCGCAATGCCCCGTGGGGAAGACCCGGTGCCGAGGGCCGGCGGCGGCTACCGCCTCGCTGTGGACCGGCGGCAGGTCGACGTGCTCCGGTTCCGGGACAAGGACGCCGAGGCGCGGCAGTACGACGGGAAGCACGACGCCGAGGCGGTCCGGCTGTGGCGGGCGGCGCTCGGTGAATGGGGAATGCGTCCCGGCCGCCTGAAGCCTCAGCCGTTGGCGGGCCTTCCGGCCTGTCGATCCATAGACAATCACCGCCACAGCCTGCAGATGGCGCACCGCGACGCCATCATCGGCTGCCTGCGGGCCGAACTGCGGCTCGGTCGGCACGCCCAGGTACTCCCCGAACTCATCACGTTGCACGACGCCGATGGGCGCGCGGACGAAGACCTCGCCATCCTGCTGATGCTCGCCCTCTACCGCGACGGAAGGCAGACCGACGCCTTGGAGGCATACCGGCTCACGGCCAGGGCGCTGAAGGAATTGGGGGTCCCTCCCAAAGAGGAGCTGCAGAACCTGCGTGATCGCGTCATGGACCACAATCCCGATCTCGACCTTGCGAAGGACGTTCCCATGGCCGACACCCGTTTCCCGTTCACTGAAGAAAAGCCGGAGGCCGAGGAAGAGAAACACACGCACGAGAAGTGGCAAGAACAGAACCGGGGGCAGCGGGCGGACTCGCCGGAGAGAGGCCCGGCGGCGGATGAGCCGGAGCCGGACGGCGAGAAATACAGCCCCGTATTCAACAATCTCCAGTCCGGTACGCACAGCCACATCTACCAGGCCGGGTACAAGCAGGTTTTCCACAGGGTCGTGGAGGACGAGTGACCGCCGAGGAGACGCCGGGAGCGGGAGAGGGGCAGACGGATCCGCCTCCTTGGGACCTCGATGCTTCACAAGGCACCGGGGACCCAGCGAACCCTCCGGCAGACGAGCCCAGGCAGGAGGGGACGACGGATCGCGACGGGAGAGACAAGCGGCCACCGCCCACCGAGGATGACGACGAGGACCCGCCACTACAGGACAGCGATCCCGACGAGGCCCACCTGGCGGAGAAGGAACGCGAAGACAGCGAGCAGGTCGCCCTGGACACCAGGGTCGCGGGCTTCCGGAGAATGTTCGGGGAATCCTGGGCGAAGGGAGACGGTCCGGCGTTCACCACCTTGATGGCGGGTGACCAGGCACGCGCCTACCAAGCCAAATACATGCTGTTCCTCCAGGGGGAGGGATCACGCCGTTCCCGTGCGGCTCCCCTGCCCACCCGGATTATGGGCAAGTTGCGTAGCACGTTCGCGCAGTCCTCCTCCTACCGGGCACTGCTGGACGGGTTCGCCGACGATCCGGCCCAGACCCTGCTCGGGTCGCCGGACACCGGGAGAACCACCACGGCGCTGGCTGCGGTGGCCGCGTGGGTAGCGCCGGACGGCGGTGGACTCGACGGGCGGGTGCACGTCATGGAAGGTCCGCTCGCGTCGTTCGATGACGCCGCGGTGCCGAAGGACGGTGGCCTGGTGTTCCTCCTGGACGGTGGTGAGGCGGCACCCGGACTCGCCTGGCTCAACGCGACCGCGCGGACCTTGGCCGAGCGGCGCAGCGTCTTGGTCGTCGTCGCAGATACCCCGGCGGAGACCACCTCCATGGGTGCCGACAACCTGGTAAGGCATATTCCGCCGCGGCCCGTGGAGGTGCTGGAGCGGCATCTGTCCGTACGACTACGGCCGGACCAAGTGAGCGCGCTGCTCGCGCATCCCGCTGTCCAGCTTGAGTCGCATCGATGCAGGTCGCCGTACGAGGCCGCGGCCCTCGCGGGGGACCTGGCCGACGGCTGTGACAACGGCCATGACGCTGATGCCGTGCTGGCGCATCGCGACCTCCCAGCGCTGGAGGAACGGATCCGCCAGGAATTGGCGGGCAAGGGTTCGCGAACCTTCCTCGTGACGTGTGCCGTGCTCGACGGGTTGACCGTCGGGACCGTGGCCAGGGAGAGACTGAGGTTCGCCAAGCTCCAGGCGGCGGACGACCAGTCGGATGGTGACGACTCGACCGGCCGGTTCGACAAGCCGATCGGTGAATGGTCCGGTTCGGTGGTGGTCCGCAGCACCGGCGCGGGCGCCGGAAGAACCGTGCATCTCGTCCATCCGCGCTTGGTCGCGAAGGTCTTGGAGACGGCGTGGCAAGACCACGTAGGAATGCGTGACGTACTTCTGGATTGGCTGAAGAAACTGGCTGTCCATCCCGACGTGCAGGTGCGGGTCAAGGCGGCACAAGCGATGGCGAAGCTCGCCACGTACGACTTCGAGGTGATCAAGAGAGAGGTGCTCAAGGAATGGGCGAGGGACGGGAGGTTCCGCACCCGTCAAGCGGTCGCCTGGGCGCTTGAGGCCCTCGCACTGGCTGATGATGGCCGATTCGCCCGCCGGGTGCAGAGTATGGTCCGCGACTGGGTGCGCAGCCAGCAGGCGAGTCTCCAGGCAGCGGGCGTGGCGACGTACGGGACATTCCTCGGCGCGGAGTACCCCGAGTCGGCGCTTCAGGCGATGCGCCGGATCGCCGGTGGCCGTTTGTCCGCTGCCGATGGACAGCGGAGCGGCGCCGACCGGGCCGAGCGTGAGCTGGCCAATATCGTGCAAAAGGCCATCCTCGACATGTTCTTGGCCGGCGCCCATGAACAGGTGATCCGTGAGCTGGCTACCTGGACGCGCCTGTCTTTGTGGCGCTGGCGGCGATGCGCAGCGGAATGCCTGGTCCGCCTGAGTAGGGAGCGAGGAGAACTCCCGTACCGGCCACTGCTCATGGAGATCGCCGAGGAGCGGCACGGTTTCCGCGGTGATGTGGCTCAGCTCTGGCGCAACGCGCTGCTTCCCGAGCATCAGCGGGTGGGAGCGTGGGAGGCGCTGCGGCGCCTGGTGCTGCTCGCCGAGTCAGCCGGGCGCTCGTCGCCCGAGATCGAGGACCGGATGACCGTCGTGCCGGCGGCGCTGGACGAAGCGGGTTCGCCCGCCGACCGATCCGTGACGGCAGCCCAAGCATCGGTGCGCCGGCTGCTCAGCGACATCGCCGCCGGAGATTCCCCGGCCGACGCGGCGCGGGTGCGCAGCCTACGGTTCCACATCGATTTCTGGGAGTTCCGCCAAGGGCGCCGGCTGAGCGTCGTGCCCTCGTCACTCCGCTGACTCTCTGCCGCCGATCGAGTCCATGATCGCCGACTAATACAAGAAGGGAACTCTCATGTCTTTGTCCGCCCCGGATCCCTCGCGTCCACGCCGAGGGGCCCGGCAATGGTTTTCACGTGTTTGGGCCGCCTTGCGAGGCCGCTCCTACGTCCCGGCCGACCTGTCGGCGCCGCCACCGGCACTCGACACGCGCCGCACGGTTCACCACACGGTGGAGAAGACGTTCACGACACCCGCGCGTGGGGATGTCTACGAACTCACGGTGAACGTCGAGATGTGCTGGTGCGCGACGGGCACGCTCTCCGACGAGACGTTGAGAACGAAGATCACCGCTCGTGTCCCCGGTGTGCTGGCGGAGTTGAAAGCAGCCGCGCGCCCCGTGGCACGCGGTTTCCTGCCGTTCCGGCCGGATGAAGCGGAAGGACCGGTCGCCGCGGCGATCCTCCGGGCCGTGAACGGCGAACTCGCGGCCACACCGGACGAGGACGGCGTGGTGCTCAACTGCACCCCGCGTGTACGAGTGCAGATGGACCCGGTGATCCGTGATCTGCAGCGTCCGTTCGTCGAGAACCAGCTCAAGCAAGAGGCTCGTTACGACCTGAGCGAACTCGCCGCCCGGCGCCTCGGCGATCTCCGGATCGTCTGGCGGGACTTCATCACGGCCGGACTCGCCGAGTGGGAGACGCCGTACGCGGTGAGCCTCGCCCAGCAGCCTGATCTCGCTTTCAAATTGCTCTTCAGCATGCGCGAGGACAGGCGCGAGGAGGCGCGAGGGCTGGTCGGGACCGTCGCACAGGTAGCGTCGGGACACGACCGGCTGGATCTGCTTGAGTTCGCGGTCGCCAGCGATTCGGCCTTGAGGCGGACGTACGAACTGCTGGGGCTGCCTCTGCCGACGCCGGGTCCTGACTCCCTCTTCGGGACGGCGCCGAACGCGGAGGAAACGCCATGAGCACGGGGACGATGGCGGTGCGGATCCTCAGTGCCGGGGTGGCGGTCCTGACGCTGGGCGGCTGTTCGACCTTCCTCGGGCCGGACCACGCCGGGGGGAACACGGCTGGCAGGAGCCGGTGCGGGGAACTCCTCACGAAGCCGAAGGACGAGGCGGAGCAGCGGCACATGCTCGTGATCCTGGCGGACAACTCCGCTTCGGCCGTCTCGATGGGGGCGGGAACGCGGCGCAGACAGGACTGGGCGGGGTTGGTCGGCCCGTCGCTGCCGCGCGACAAGAAGACGCTGGTGCGGTGGGGCGTTTTCGGTGGCGACGTCGAATGGAGTGGCAAGAAGGTGACTCCTGGAGCCAGCGCCAACGAATACCGGAGCCAGTACGACGCCGAAAAGGTCCCTGAGTGCCTCGAGAAGGAACTACGAAAGGCGTTCGACATCGCACCGGCAAGGGCAGGGACGGACATCCTTCGCGCGCTGTCGGAGGCCGGTAACGAACTCGGCGGTGCCGAGGGCGACAAGCAGATCGTCATCGCCACGGACGGCCTCGGCAACACTGGATGCGCCGACCTGCGGGCCGCCCCCATCGGCGACCACAGCGCGATCTCGGGCATCGTGCGGGCGTGCGGTCCGGAGATCCCGCGTCTCGGCAAGGACGTCCAGGTCCGCCTGATCGGCATAGGTAAGCCCGCGTCCGGGTGGCCGGATGTGCGCACACCGCATCGGGTCTGGCTGGTGGAACTCTGGTCACGATTGTGCGCGGCGACGGGCGCGCGGTGCGTGCCTCCGAGATCGCAGGCACCGGACCAGAGCGAAGTCGGCCCGGACGTGCGGCCCCCCGCCGATCCCGCGGTGGAGATGCCCAGCGTCAAAATCGACAGGGGAGTGAACCCAGCGGTGATCACCGCCCCTGAGTCGGTGCTGTTCGATGTCGACTCCGCACGTCTGGCCGTCCGGGCGCAGGACGCTATCGACAAGATGATGGCGTATATCGACGGTTTCGATTATCGGAAGATCGTGGTGCGCGGCCACACAGACGCCCAGGGCACACCAGATCACAACCAAGTCTTGTCGACCGCGCGGGCCAAGGCTGTGGTGTCCGCTCTCAGAACCAGAGGTGTACGCAAGCTGACGGCGATCGGTTTCGGTGAGCGTAAGCCCCGCTGCGAACCGCAGTACCGGAACGGCGTCCCTGACCTGCGCGCCATGGCCTGTAATCGCCGCGTAGAGATCGTCGTCTACCACTGATCGTGTGACTTCTCGTCTGCCCAAACCTGATCGAGGATCTGATGAGTCATCCTTCTCCCCGGCTCCCCGCTGAGGGGCCTGTCCCACCATGCGCCCATGGGTGTGCCTGCGGTCTACGCGATGCCGTCACGGCGGCACAAGAGGCGGACGAGCGCATGCCCACCGAGATCGACAACACGGAGATGCGCTCGTTGCTCGCCGCGGTGCACTCGGGATACGACGCCGTGCGCGGCGATCTACGGCTCGCCGAGCGCCGGCACGCGGCCATGGACGCGCACGGTCGTGCCCACCGGCACCTCGCCATGATGAGAGTGCGATTACGTGCCGAAAAGGTGGCCGAAGCCGCGTCCGAGTACCGCGCCGCGACCGCCAGGGCCGCCCTCGGTGGCAGACGGCCATTCTGGTTGCGCGCCATCCGCTGGCCGGTCATCGTCGTGGTGGGTGCTTTCGACGTCTGGTACTTCACTCAGGTTTTCCGCTACCTGACCTCCTACACGGGTGATGCCGAGACCGGCCGGCACGGCGGATTGTGGGAGACGTTTGTGCCACTTGTCCCCGGTGTGGTGCTGGCGGTCGTGCTTGCGCTGAGCAGTGTGCTCCTTCTCTCGCCCCTTCACGCGTGGCGAGAGCGGGCGTTCCGACCGGCGCCGTCGCTTCCTGAGAGTGCCGGGTTCCTGACACGCGCCCGCTATGCCGTCGGCCGGGGTGGGGGGCGGCTGCTCCGTCTGATCTGGTGGTCGCTGCCGATCGTGTTCGTCGGTTTCGTGCTGGCAGTGGTCGCGATATGGGCCGCGCTGCGGGCGTTGAACCCCACACCGCCTGAGGACGGGTATCCGCTTCCGTCGGTCGTGATGCTCATATTGATGCTTTCCATCGGAGCGATCGTGACGAAGATCGCTGCGGATGATCCCGTGGCGGAACGCGCCGGTGTCGCGCGTCGTCGGCTCGCTATGCGGCGGATGGCGTATCACTGGCAGGCGCGGCGGGCGGACCGGCTGATCAGGAGATACGAGTCGGCGTGGAGCGACATGCGGACGCTCCGCGACGAGTTGGTCGGCGTGCTCCGGCTCAAGATGCTGTCCGCGTGGGAGGTGTACATCCTGCGGACCCGCGCACTTCACCGCCGCGCCGGTAACGTGACCCCGCTCCCCGTGGCGCAATTGGTCGGCCCAGAACGAACAGAAGAGGATGTGGTTCTGCCCGAGTTCGAGAACGTGCCGCAACCCCGGCCTGAACTCGGGCCCCTCCATGAGATCTGCAGGCTCATCACTGACGAGGGTCCGGAGGACCTCTGGGCGCGCAAGCAGGAGCTCGACAACGAGTTCGTCCGGCAGCTCACCGAGGTGCCCGAGCCTCCAGTCCGTACGGTAAGCCTTGCCACCGTCAGGGCTCGTCCGGGCAACTGACTCAGGGAGCGGGGAACTCGTAGGTGTCCGCCAGGGACTTGGGGGCGGTGAGGTACCAGGCTTCGGTGACGAGCTCGGTGAGCTCGTCGGGGGCGATCTTGGTGAGGTGGACGACGACCCAGCCGAAGCGGTCGGTGGTGAACTGCTTCTCGAAGACGTCGGGGCGTTCGGCGACGAGGGCGATCTGCTCGTCGATGGTGGCCTTCAAGCCGACGGTCTCGGTGCGTTCCCACAGGTAGCCGAAGCCCTTGCCGCGGACCTTCAGCGCTGTCCAGTCGCCGCCGGGGACCTGCTGGACCTCGGGGAGTCTGTCCAGGATGTCGAGGAACTCGTCGATGGTGACGCCCATGGGTCCAGGTGTACCAGGTGAGGGTGACATTTCGGCGAGGTGCATGCCTGCTTGCTCCCGGGGCAGGCGGAAAAACGTGCTGGATGAGGGGCTGGTGCTGCTGCTGGCGTGGGGGCAGCTAATCGCGATGCTCGGGGTGCTCGCGTACTTCCTGTCGCGGGGACGGGTGTGAGGCGCCGGGCCGTCGCGGCCGCGGCGATGATGGTCGCGCTGAGCGGGTGCGTGGCGCCGGCCTGGGGCGAGCGGGACTACGAGCTGAAGGCCGCGGCGACCGCGGAGGCGGCGGCGTCCACGGTGGAGCTGACGCGGCTGGCGGTCGGCGGGGCGGACCGGCTGCGCGCCGAGGTCACGGACCTGACCTCCGAGGCGGAGGAGAAGGCCCAGGACCTGCTCACCCACGTCAGGAGGGACGGCCTTCGCGACCCCGCCGCGGCCGGGCGTGAGCTGGAGGAGATCGCGCGACGGCTGCGGCTGGTCGAGGAGAGTGGGGGTCGTCGGCATCTGCCTGTTCGCGGAGATGTCGGGGCGCATCGCGGTGGCGTCGCAGCGGCCGGTGTTCGACCTGGTGCGGGAACGGCTCGGTCCTCGGGCGGGGCTGGCCAACCTCGGGGCGTCGTTCTTCATCAACGTGCTCACCCTCGCCGCGGAGATCGGCGGCGCCGCGCTGGCCCTGGAGCTGGCCACCGGCATCGACTACCTGCTGTGGGTGCCGGGCGTCGGGCTGGTCGCGTGGCTGGTGATGTGGCGGGTGCGGTTCGAGACCATGGAGCGGGTGTTCGGGCTCGCGGGCCTCGCCCTGGTGGTGTTCGCCGTCGCGGTGTGGCAGCTCGGGCCCGATTGGGGCACGCTGGCGCACCAGACCGCGCGGCTTCCCGCTCGGCGGGTTCCTGTCCCTGGCCTTCGCCGCCTGCGCGGCCACGGTGTTCCTGCCGGCCGGCGTGGACGTCGACTCGCTGGACCAGATGTTGCTGCCGGTGGGCCTCGGGCTGGGCCAGATCGGGCTGGCGCTGGTCATCTTCGGCGTGTTCGCCGCCACCTTCGGGGCCACCCTGGAGACGGCGCTGTCCTCGGGGTACACGATCAGCCAGTACTTCGGCCGGCAGTGGGGCAAGTTCGTGCGGCCGCGGGACGCCTCCCGGTTCCACGTGGTGGTGCTGGTGGTCACGATCGTCGCCGTCGCGCTGGTGCTCACCACCGTGGACCCGATCAAGGTGACCGAGTACTCGCTGATCTTCTCCGCGATGGCCCTGCCCCTGACGTACCTGCCGGTGCTGATGATCGCCAACGACCCTGACTACATGGGCGACCAGGTCAACGGCCGGTTCGCCAACACGCTCGGCACCGTTTACATGGTGATCCTGCTGGTGGTCGCCGTGGCCGCGGTGCCGCTGATGATCGCGACGAAGGCGGGCCAATGACCGCTCCCGAGACCGCGAGGACCCTGCACGCCCAGCTCCACCTGCTGGACCGGCAGGTGGTGCGGGCCCGCGACGGGCGCCTGGTGTGCAAGGTGGACGACCTGGAGACGGCCCTCGGCGAGCAGGGACGGCCGTACGTCACCGCCCTGCTGTACGGGCCGCTGGCCCTCGGGCCCCGGGTCGGCGGCGTGCCGGGCGCCCTGATGACCGCCGTCACGCGGCTGCTGCGTCCCGAGGAGGATCCCGCGCCGCGGCGCATCCCCATGACGCTGGTGTCCGCGATCGGCAGCGCGGTCCAGGTGGGCGGCGACCTCGGCCACCCCGCGCTGGAGCGGTGGGCCAGGGACAACATCGTCGCCCGCATCCCGGGCAGCGGGCCGGTCACCGCCGGTCCCGCGCCGCGGCACGAGCGCGCCGGCGAGGTCACCCCCGGCCGCGGGCGTCTCAGCCGCCTGATCGGGCTCACGGTGACCGACGCGACAGGCGACACGGCCGGCCAGGTGGCGGACGTGCGGCTGAGTCAGGACGGGCCGTTGCTCGGCGAGGCGGGACAGGCGTTCCAGGTGGCCGGGTTCGTCGTGGTGCCCCGGCACACCGGCCAGTTGTTCGGGTACGAACGCGGGCCGGGCGGCCAGGCGCCGCTGCTGGTCCGGACGATCATCCGCCGCCTGCACCGGGGGAGCCGTTACGTGCCGTGGTCCGCCGTCGGGTCGCTCGGCGAGGACGGCCTGCGCCTCACCGTCCCGAGCGGCGAGCTGCCCCCGCTGACCGAGCTCTACCAGCGCGCCTCGGACAGCACCACGTCCCAGTCCTGGAGGAAACGCGCGAGGCCGTAACGGCTCAGCGCGGCGGCCCGTGCCGCCTTGCCCGTCTGCGCGGCGAGAGCCGGGTCGGCGATGAACGACGCCAGCGCGGCGGTCAGGGTGGCGAGCCTGGTGGACACGACGCCCGCCTCGGGCGGCACGGCCTCCACCGCCTCGGTGCAGGCCAGGGCCACGACCGGCATGCCGAGCAGCATGGCCTCGATCAGGGACAGGCCGAGGGACGTCCAGCGGTACGGGTGCAGGTAGACGCGGCGGCGGGCCAGCTCGGCGTGCATCGCGTGCTGCGGGAGGTCCTCGAACGTGCCGTACGGCAGGCCGGTGACCTTCATGCCGAACACGTCCAGCGGCGCGGCCCTCGCGAACTCGGGGAGCAGGTCGGTGCCGGCGACCCGGGTGCGCCGGACCGGCTCGTTGACCACGACGCCCGCGCGGGGCAACTCGCCGGTGTAGCGGTGGCCGGGGTCCACGACACCGTGCTCCACGACGCGGGAAGGGGCCCGGCCGGCGTCCCACATGAGGTCGTTGAAGTGGGTGACGTGCACCAGGGGGATGTCGTCCCGGTCGGCGAGGGGATGGCGGGTGCGGGGCACGTCGCCCGCCGGGGTGTTGTGCTCCACGTAGACCGCCGGCACGTCCAGCCCCGGGCGGCGGCCCAGCCAGCGTCCGGCCAGCTCGATCTCGTGCGGCCGTTGCAGCACGACGACGTCGAGCTCCTCCTCGCGCAGCCGGTCGGACGGCACCTCGCGCACCGGCTCCGGCCACGGGTACGTGCGGGCCCGGCCGCGCCCGTCCGGTCCCCGGCCGGGAACCAGCGGGACCAGGTAGTCGTGGCCACCCTGGACGAACGCCGTGGTCCACGACCCGTGGACGTGCCAGAGCAGGATCCTCATCGCAGCACCGCGTCCACCGCGGCCGTCAGGTCGGCGGCCACCTCCGGCGCCGCCGCGACCTCCTCCGGCAGCGTCACCGGCGTCGGCACCAAGATGCCGCGGGCCCCCGCCGCCCGGGCCGCCCCCATGTCCCTGCCGATGTCCCCGATCACCACGCAGTCCGCCGGCGCGACCCCGAGCGCCGCCGCCGCGCGCAGCACCAGCCCCGGCAGCGGCTTACGGCAGTCGCACCCGTCACCGTCGTCGTGCGGGCACACCGCCCACACGCCGAAAGGCCCGAGAAGCTCCTCGACCCGCATGTTCACCTCCCGGAGGGAGTCCTCCCCGATCAGCCCCTTCGCGACCCCCGCCTGGTTGGTCACCACGCCGATCGGCACCCCCGCCCCTCTCAGCCGGTCCAGCGCCTCCCTGGCCCCCGGGACCGGTCGCACCAGGGCGGGGTCGGAGTTGTAGGGAACGTCGACGATCAGGGTCCCGTCCCGGTCGAAGAGCACCGCGGCGGGCCGGGCATTCATCGGCATCGGGCTCCGATACCCCGCCGAAGCTGTGACTAACAACTACTTTCCGTAATAAAGCCCAGCTCTCCGCCCCGCGCTCTCCTGACCCGCCGCAGGGCTTGTTTGAAGGCACCTCCTCCAGGTAGTCGGATATCTCTCCCATGCCCAGGAGCCACCTGACACTCCTGCGCTTCTTCCGGTCCATCGAGGACCGCACGGTGGCTCCCGCCAGGCGTGCCGGGGACGAAACCCGTGCCGACCGGCCAGCACGCCGGCGTCACTATCGCGGAAGGAAGGCCCGAATGAGGATCGTCGTGACCGGAGGCGCCGGGTTCCTCGGCTCCCACTTGTGCGAGCGCCTGCTTGACCGCGGAGACACGGTGATCTGCATCGACAACTTCCTCACCGGCTCCCCCCGCAACGTCTCCCACCTCCTCGGCCGCCCCCCCTTCCGCCTGGTGGAATGCGACATCACCGGTTTCGTCCACGTAGCCGGCGAGGTGGACACGGTCCTCCACCTGGCCTCCGCCGCGTCCCCCTTCGACTACCTCCGCTACCCCATAGAAACGCTGAAGGTCGGCAGCATCGGCACCCTGCACGCGTTAGGCCTCGCCAAGGACAAGGGCGCCCGCTTCGTCCTCGCGTCCACCAGCGAGGTCTACGGCGACCCCCTGGAACACCCCCAGCGCGAGACCTACTGGGGCAACGTCAACCCGGTCGGCCCCCGCAGCGTCTACGACGAGGCGAAACGCTTCGCGGAGTCCCTCACCACCGCCTACCGCACCGCCCACGGCACCGACACCGCCATAGCCCGCATCTTCAACACCTACGGCCCGAGAATGCGCCCCTACGACGGCCGCGCCATCCCCACCTTCATCCGCCAAGCCCTCAACGGCGAACCCCTGACCGTGACCGGCGACGGCACCCAGACCCGCTCCATCTGCTACGTGGACGACACAGTCGACGCCATCCTCGCCCTCACCGACAGCGACTTCCCCGGCCCCGTCAACATCGGCAACCCCTCAGAGATGTCCGTCCTCCAACTAGCCGAGACCATCCGCGACCTGGCCGGCTCCACCTCCCCCATCCACTACGTAGAACGCCCCCAAGACGACCCCGCCGTCCGCCGCCCCGACACCACCCTCGCCCAACGCCACCTGAACTGGCACCCCCGAATCGCCCCGATCGAGGGCCTCCGCCGCACCATCGACTGGTTCGACGCGTATCTCCATGGCGGCCGGGAACGCGCAACGACCCGGCGTTGACCTCATGACGAGGGGCGGGACACCAGGTGTCCCGCCCCTCGATCTATATCCGCCCGGTGGGCTCATATATCTACTGAACGCCTCTCGGGCGGGGAACGTAGATAATGAACATGCCAAGGAAAACGTCTGAACGCCTAGCCATTTCACTCCTTTGTGAACAGCCATGAGATATCCCGCGGTTCTGGCTGTGATCATAGCAGCGTTCGCGGGTCGAGGTGGAAGTTATCCGACATTCTCCGTGAGTGCGACATGGGCTGACATGTCCACATCAACCGGCCGTGAGTCCGGCTCGCGTCAGGAGCCTGTCGCCTTGTCGATTCCAGACAGATATTCTTGGACCACCGCTGCCTCGGGTAGGCCCAACTGCTCGAACAGTGCGAGGGATTGGCGCCAATGGGCCCGTGCCTCACGCACGTCGCCGAGGCTGGACATCGTTATGCCGATATCCCGGAGAGTGTCCGCTTCCTGGCGAATGTCGCTGATTTCCTTGGCTCGCTCAAGTGACGAACGGTAATGTTCCAGTGCGGAATCGTATCGCTGTGCTCGATGATGGATCGTTCCGATATTACGTAGGGTGTGGGTCTGCACATAACGCTCGGATATCTCAACCGCGATCCGCAACGCCTGCTGGTGATGGATCAGCGCCCTGTCGTCACGGCCCATCCGGGTGTAACAGCGGCCGATGTTGTTCAGAGCATCCGCCTCGGACCGCCGGTCACCGGTCCTCTGGTACAGAGCCAGGGCGTCGCGATAATGGTCGAGAGCCTCTGTGTAACGGTCCATACACTGGTACGCGTTCGCGATGTTGTTCAGCAACGTGGCTTGTTGCGCGCCGAGATGTGGTCCCATGGCCCTGGCGTCTTCGTAGTGACGCAGCGCCTTCGCGGCGTGGCCGAGTTCCAGTTCGATGTCGCCGATGTTGGTGAGAACGACCTGCTGTCCCCGCCGATCCCCGTCCTGTCGGTAGAGCGCGAGTGCCTCTCGCAGGCGCTGGGAGGCCGCCGCGTTGTTCCTCAGATGCCAGAGAGTGATGCCGATCAGGTTGAGTGCGGCGCCCTGGCCGCGGCGGTCGCCGAGGCGTCCGCGGAGGTCCAGCGCCTTCTCGGCGTAGTCGCGGGCGACGTCGTACTCGGCACGGTGCCAGTGCACGAGGCCGTGTTGCTCGAGCAGGTCCGCTACGGCATGTTCGTTCCCTCGGGCCCGCTGGAGAGCCAGGGCCTCCGACGCGAGGCGTAGCGCCTCGTCGTACTGAGCGGTTCGCCAGCACATTCGAGCGAGGTCGGCCATCGCGAGCGCCTCCCCCGCTGGGTCGCCGAGTTCCCGCCACACGACGAGGGCGTCGCGGTGCAGGGCGGCGGCCTCGGCCCAGTGGCCCCACAGGTCGAGATAACGGCTGAGGGCGTGCGGGAGGGTGGCGGAGTGCCTGCGCCATCCATGGGTGGCGGCATAACGGATGAGGGCCCGCATGTTGTCCAACTCGGTGTTGAGCCACGAAATGGCGCTGTCCTGGTCGTCGAACAGTCCGCTCACTTCGGGCAGGTCACTGAGGTCGGGCATCAGCGGCATATGGTACGGGAACATCAGCCGGTCGGCGGCGCGCGCAGCCGCCAGATAGAAGTCGAAGAGACGTCGCTGTGTTTCCGCGCGGATGGTCTGGGGGTCGTCTTCAGCCAGCAGGCGGGCGTAGTCGGCGATGAGGTCGTGAAAGCGGTACCTGCCCCGGCGGGGTTCGGCGATCAGGTGATGATCGTGCAGTTCCTCCAGACGTTTCTCGGCCTCGACCTGACTCACGCCGAATAGAGCGGCGGCGTTCTCGGGGGTGATGTCGGCGCCGGGATACAGTCCAAGGCGCCGGAACGCCTGCTGCTGGGTGGAGTCGAGCCCGTGATAAGAGAGGTCGAAGGCCGCGACGAGAGCGCGGTTCCCCGCACGGATCTCGGTCAGGCGACGGCTCCGGGCGAGCTTCTGCGCCAGATCCGCCACACTCCACGCGGGCAGGTGCCGTAGCCGGTTGCCGACCAACTGGATCGCGAGCGGCAGATTGCCGCACAGACGTGTCACGGTGGCCACATCTTCCGGTGGCAGAGCTCGATCCGATCCGACGACCCTGCCGAACAACACCGAGCCGTCTTCGGGGGCAGGACGTCCAGAGAGACGGACCGCACGCCGTCCAGTCCGGTCAGCCGCTGCCTGCTGGTCACAATGACCAGGCAACTTGAACCTCCCGGCAGGAGATGGCTGACCTGCTCGTGCCCTGACGCGTCGTCGAGCAGGATCAGCACCTTGCGCCGGGCGACCATTGTGCGCCACAGTGCCGCCCGCTCGTCGAGGCCGCTCGGCACACGTGCGGGAAGAACGCCGAAGTAGTGCAGCAGCCGGGCCAGCGCGGTCGCCGGCTCCATTGATTCGTGCTCGGCCGAGTGGCCGTGCAGGTCGAGGTAGAGCGAGCCGTCGGGATATGCGTCCGCGAGCCGATGTGCCGCGTGGATGGCCAGGGTCGTCTTGCCTACCCCGGCCATGCCGTCGATGGTGATCACCGTGGTGCCCTTGTGGCCGGCCGGCCCGCCGATCAGTCGCCTCAGTTCGTCCGTACGGCCGGTGAAGGTCTTGTTGTCGCGGGGGAGGTTGTTCGGGGGACTCTCGGCGGGTGGACGCCGGCCGGCCAACAGGGACGGATCCGCGTTGAGAATGCGATCACGCAAGGCGATCAGCTCCGGACCGGGATCGGTACCTTCGGCGTCGACCAGTCGCCGACGGAGATCGCGGAAGGCGGCGAGAGCCTCGGATTGGCGCCCTCCGCGGTAGAGCGCTTCCATGAGCAGGCCGACCAGTTTCTCATTTAGGGGGTGTCGGAGGGTCAGGTCGGCCAGCGTGGGCACCAGGTCGGCGTGCCGGCCGTGCCGGAGTTCGAACTCGTGCTGGGCGACGGTCCCGGCCAGTAAGACTTCCTCGATCGTCATGCGCGTCCGGCTCGCCCACGTGCCGGACAGGCCGGACAGCGGTTCGCCGCGCCACAAGGAGGCGGCCACACGGTAGAGCCGCGTGGCGGACTCCACGTCCGGGAGCTGCGCCATCGAGCGAGCCTTGGAATGGAGGGCGCGGTACCGGTGGTAGTCGATGTTTTCGGGGTCGGTCTCGAGAATGTAGGCGCCGGCGTGGGTTACCAGGCGCACGTCCGACCGGAATTCATCGAGACGCACCCTCAGTCGGCGTACGACGGGGTAGAGAAGGTCACGGGCATTACTTGGCGGATCATCATCCCACACCTTGCCGATGATGGATTCCGTGGATATGGGCCGTTCGGGGTTCATGAGCATGATGGCCAGAACGAGGCGCGCCTGGGCCCACCCCAGGTCATGGCGCTGCCCGCCGGCCCAGAATTCGACGGGGCCGAGGATCCGGAACTCCATTCGAGCCCCTTTCCTGGAGCCTGGTTCCCTCGTCCATATTTTTCACTGAAATAACTGTCAAATCCAGAGTCAACCTCAGAAACATGGGTGTCGACTTGTTCGCGCATATGTGCGAATCGTCCTCCAGCGGCCAGACTGCCGCAAGGTTTTCCGCAAGGTTCTCCATAGAACATCGAATCAAGGGGGCGAGGGGGACTCGTCCTGGAGGTCAAGTGGGGAGCTAGGGGGGTTGAACAGTCGGCATGTCTGGTCATGGATGGAGCAAGGTGCCGGTCGGGCTTGATGCTCGGCGGTGGGTGACGCGGCGGGATTGCACGAATTTGCTGGCCGTGGTGCACACGGTCACGTCGGGGCAGCGGTTGCTGGACGCGGTGCGGCTGGTGGAGTCCGATCTTCGGATCCAGGTGATTTTCACGGCGGCTCCGGACGTCTTCAGCAATGGGGTGCGGGAATTCATCAGAGGGCTCGGGGCCATGGCGCTGCCGTGGGAGGAGGCTACTCGGCAGCGGTTCGATCTCGCTGTCGCGGCGAGTCTCGGGGGGCTGCACGAGGTGCACGCGCCGGTGGTCGTCATGTCGCACGGGGCGGGGTTCAACAAGATGCCGGCCCGCCGGGACGGTGCCGTGGTCGCCGGTGAGCGGTCGCCGTACGGGCTGGACGCGCAGCGGTTGATGCACGACGGGGCGCTGTTGCCGGCGGCGATCGCGTTGCAGCACCGATCTCACGTGGAGCGGCTCGGCAAGTCGTGCCCGGAGGCTCTGGCGGTCGCCGAGGTGGTGGGGGACTTCTCCTACGACAGGCTGATCAGGAGCTTGCCGCACCGCGCGTTGTACCGGCAGGCGCTCGGGGTGGGGCACGACCAGAAGCTCGTGGTGGTGACCTCGACGTGGGGCCCCGGGTCGTTGTTCGGGCGGCGCTCGGAGCTGTACGCGCGGTTGCTGGCCGAGTTGCCCGCCAAGGAGTACCGGGTGGTGGCCCTGTTCCATCCGAACGTGTGGTTCGGGCACGGCATCTGGCAGATGAGGGCATGGCTCGCCGACTGCCTGCGCGGAGGACTCAGCCTGGTGCCGCCGGGCGCGCACTGGGAGACCGTGCTCGCCGCCGCGGACTGGATCATCGGTGACCACGGTTCGGTGACCCTGTACGGGACCGTCACCGGTGTTCCGATCTTGCTGGCCGGTTTCTCCAGGTCCGAGGTGGATCCGGTATCCCCCGCTAACCACCTGGCCTCGTTCGCGCCGCGTGTGTCCCGACGTGGGTCGTTGCACGCGCAGCTGCGCCGGGCCGCCGCCGATTTGGAGCCGGAGCGGTACCGGGAGGTCGCGAACAACATCACGTCGGCGCCCGGACGGTTCGACCGCAATATGCGGCGGCTCATGTACCGATTGCTGCACCTCCGGCAGCCCGCGGCCACCCCGGCGACCGGCCCGGCGTCCCCGCCTTTCCTGGTCGAGTAGACCGTCGAAACGGAGTCAGACATGTGGAAGAAACTCGTCATCGCGCGTGAAGGGCCACTGGGGGAACCGCATCTGGTCATGCTCAGTGTCATGGGCGGGTTGCGTGGCGCGCCCCCGGGAGTGCGGACGTTCGGTGGCACGCATATCTTCGCCCAACGGGACAGGGCCGGGGAGAGATGGCGCGGCTTCGCGGAAGTGCTGATCGGGCAGGCCAGGGAAGTGTTCCCGTTCCGGGCGGGCAGGGTTGCGTATGTGCTCGACAGGTACCCGGACTGTGAGATCGCCGCGTGCCGGCGCAGACATGGTCACGTGGCCGGGCCGCGTGACGGGCGGGTCGTCACAACGGTCCGTGTCCGCGGCCTGGTGCGGAGGTAGGGGCGATGGGACGCACGATTGTGGTGGCCGGGGTGGTCAGCTTCTACATGACGCTCGGCGTGCGGGAGTTGCCGCCGCCGTACGCGTCCATCAGCACGCCGCGCTGGTCGGCCGCCGGTGTTTCCGGGGCGGCGGGGCACATCGCGCGGGTCCTGCGGACGCTGGGGGACGACGTGCGGTTGTGCTCGGTGGTCGGGCGGGATCTGTTCGGTGCCGTGATCAGGGACGAACTCGGGGGGCTCGGTCTGTACGGGCCGGGGGTCGTGGAGAGCGAGCGCTCGTCGGCGGGAGTGGTGCTGGCGGGTCCCGGCGGCCGCCGCATGGGTTTTCCCTGCCTGGAACCTGTCAACGGTGTCCGCTACCCACCAGCCACGTTCGAGGCGCAAGCTCGAAAAGCCGACCTGCTCGTCCTCACCAACGCCAAGTTCGTCCGCGAACTGGTGCCACGCGCCGCCGGGTTGGGGGTGCCCATCGCTGTGGACGCGCACCTCATCTCCGATCTCGGCGACCCTTACAACCGGCCGTGGCTAGAGGCCGCCACGATCGTCTTCTGCAGTCACGAGCGTCTGCCGTGCCGCCCAGACGACTGGGCGTTCGGGCTGCTGCGCCGATACCCGCGGTGCGCGGTCGTGGGAGTCGGGCTCGGCGCCGAAGGTGCGCTTGTGGCGATGCGGGATGGGCGCCGCATCCGGGTGGACGCCGTCACTCCGCGCACGGTGATCAATACCGCCGGGGCGGGCGACGCGATGTTCGCCACATTCCTGCACTACATGTGCGATGACGGCGACCCGGTACGCGCGGCACGGTACGCGGTGACGCATGCGGGCTGGAAGATCGGGGACCGGGCGCCGGTCACGGTCTCACTTACTCGGGAGGAGTTGTCGGCGCTGGTGGCGGCGCATGGCCCGTACGTGGCTGTGGACGGCGACTCACCCGTTACCGAGTCGTGACAGACGCTCGGCCAGCCGGTCGCTGCGGGCGCCGAGCTCGGTGAGCAGGTCCTGCGCCTGGAGGAAGTGGCGGTATGCCTCAGGCAGCCGGTTCTGGCGCAGGGCCAGCTCACCAAGCGCCTCCAGAGCCTGTATCTGACCGTTCACTGATCCCAGGTCGTGCATCGTACGGAGACCTTGGTTGAGCAGCGCGCCCGCTGTCTCCGGTTCGGCCGAGCGTGCGCGGCCGAGCAGGATCAGCACCCGGGCCTGGTTATACCGGTCGTTCACGGACTCAAGCAGCTGGCGCGCCTCGGTGAGATGTCCGATGGCCGCTTGTTCGTCCCCGCCGCGAAGAAGGGCTTCGGCCAGGTCGCACGTGAAGAGGGCTGTCCTGCGGACGTCGCCCAGATCACAGGAGTCGTCCAGGGCCTTCCGAAAGAGCGCGGCGGCCGCTTCGGGCAGGTCCCGGTCCATCTCTACCATCCCAAGTCTGCGCTGGCTGTCGGCGATCCGCCCTCGGTCGCCGAGATGGACCCAGATCCTCAGCGCCTGTGCGAAGTGCTCCGCCGCCTCGTCCGTCCTGCCGAGGGCGCGCAGGGCCAGACCGGCGCGGTCCAGCATTTTCGCCTCGCCGTGAGGGTGACAGTCCTCTCGTGCTGCGTGGACTCCCATGTACTCGACCTTCAGCCGCTCGGCGAGATGCCCGCGATGTCTGAACAGGGTCCACAGCGCGTCCACCAGTTCCCACGCGCTGCGGAACATGCGCAAGCCGGTCGCGATCCGGATCACTGCTCGCAGATTCCCGAATTCCTGCTCCAGCCAGTCGAGCGCCTGCGCGGGGGCGGCGAAGGTGAGGGGCTCCGCGGGCGCGGGCACGTCGGAGTGCCAGGCAAGGCGGTACGGCATCACGGTGCGGCTCGCTGCCCATGCTGTGGTGAGGTACCAATAGATCGTCCGTCGGAGGACAGCCTCACGGGCCTCGACGGAATCGTGGTGCTCTGCGAGGTCACTCGCGTGCAGGTGGGTCAGGTCATGGAAGCGGTGGCCGCTTTCCGGTGAGTCGTCCAGCATGTTGGCGTCTATCAGGACGCCGAGGAGGTCGCAGGTTTGGGTGCGAGGGAGATTCAGGGCCGCGGCGGCGGTCCTGGAGTCAAATGTGGGCCCAGGAAGCAGGCTTAGGAGACGGTAGGCGCGGGCGGCAGCCTGGGGCAGGCCCCGGTAGGAGAGAGTCAGGGCGGCGTGGATCGGCATGTTGCCCTCTAGGGGAAGTTCGAGCAGGCGCCGGTGTACTTCGGTGAGGGCTTCCGTCATTTCGGCAAGAGGCCAACGAGGGCGGGTGGCGAGGCGGGCGGCCGCCACGCAGAGGGCCAGGGGAGAGCGGGCGCAAAGGTTCACCAGGGCACGGGCGGCGGGTGGGTCGGCCTGTACGCGGTCGTCTCCTATGGTGTGGCGGAGGAGTTCAAGGGCCGATTCCGGGCTCAGGCCGTCCAGCTGGATGCCTTTGGCACCGTGGCAGTGGAGACCGGCGAGGCGCTTGCGGCTGGTGACGAGGGTGACGCTTCCGGCGGATGCGGGGAGGAGGTGGCGGACCTGGTCGGTGGACAGGGCGTCGTCGAGTACGACGATCAGGCGGCGGTCGGCCACCAGAGACTGGTAAAGGGCAGCTCGTTCGGCCAGGCCGCCGGGGATGCGGTCGGCGGGCATTCCGAAAGCGCGAATGAAGCGGCCGAGAACCTCGGCCGGCTCCATAGGATCGTCCGGGGACTGGCCGCGCAGGTTCGCGTAGAGCTGGCCGTCCGGGTAGTTCTTGCGGGTCCGGTGCGCCCAGTGCAGTGTCATCGCGGTCTTGCCGATGCCGGCGGGGCCGCTCACCACGGCGATACGGGGGATTCCCAAGTCGCCGGAGCAAAGGGCGTCCAGAGCGGCGAGTTCTTCTCCGCGGCCGATAAGGACTCCGCTCGGCGGAAGCTGCGCGGGGGTGGGCAACGCCAGTGCCAGGTGGTGCAGATGGACTCCTCCATGGACGTCCCGTGCCTGGATGAGAGGGCCGTCAACGGTGCCGCTCAAATCGTTCACGTGGTCGCTGGAGCCGCGTTCTCCACGATGGGAATCGATGATCGCCTCGGTGGGTCTCGCTCAGTAAGTCTCGGCAACCCACAACACATGTGGGCACAAGTACTCAATATCAGGCCATTTGGCTTCAGCGCCGAGGTTATGGCAAAGATACCGCCGAGGAACGAGTGCTGGTGGTGCGTGGGCCTCGGTCCGAGGTGACGGGCTCGTGATGCCGGTTGGGGCATGACGCGGCAGACTTCGGCGTGTGAAGCGAATGTTGGTCATCGGGATCGGGGCCGGGGATCCGGAGCACCTGACGTTGCAGGCGGTCAAGGCCATCGGGCGGGTGGATGTGTTCTTCGTGCTGGACAAGGGGGAGGTGAAGGGCGAGTTGGTGCGGTTGCGGCGGTGGATGGTCGAGGAGTACGGGCGAGGGGGGTGCCGGGTGGTGGAGGTGCGGGATCCGGAGCGGGATCGGGGGGCCGTCGGGTATGTGGGGGCGGTGGAGGAGTGGCGGTCGCGGCGGGCGGAGGTGTTCGAGCGGTTCATCGGGGAGGAGCTCGGGGAGGGGGAGACGGGTGGGGTGCTGGTGTGGGGGGATCCGGGGGTGTACGACAGCACGCTGGCGATTCTTGAGGAGGTGCTCGGGCGGGGGGTGGTGGCGTTCGAGTACGAGGTGGTGCCGGGGATCAGCAGTGTCTCCGCGTTGACGGCGCGGCATCGGACGAGCTTGACGCAGGTGGGGCGGCCGGTGCACATCACCACGGGGCGGCGGCTGGAGGCCGAGGGGGTGGGGGATGTGGACGACGTGGTGGTGATGCTGGACGCGCGGTGTGCGTTCGGGGGCGTGTCGGGGTTCGACATCTACTGGGGGGCGTACCTCGGGACGCCGGACGAGATCCTCGTCTCGGGGGCGGTGGAGGAGGTGGGCGAACGTATCCGGGAGGTGCGGGCGGAGGCCAGGGAGCGCAAGGGGTGGATCATGGACACGTATCTGCTGCGCAGGCGGGAGCCGACGGAGTAGGGGCGGGGGGATGTGGTGCTGGGGGCGGGAGTTCGTGGTGTGGACGAGTGCTCAGGATGAGGGCGTTGGATGGGACTTTTGGTGACGATCTTCGTGGATGGGGGGAGTTGACGAGGGGGAGGAGAAAAGGTACGTTCCGGGGGATTTCACGGTTGTCCGAGGGAAATCCGGTGAGATGCCGGTGCGGACGCGCCACTGTATCCGGGACGTCGATCCCGGGAGCCAGGTCGCTCGGCGACTGTGACCTCAGCTGATGGGACGCGTCATCCCCGAGGAGGATCGCCGTGAGTGGCATCACGACTACCACTGTTCCGTTTCCCCGTCTCCGTCCGTGGTTGCTGGTGGGGGTGCCGCTGCTGCTGGTGGTCGCCTACCTGGTGCTGATGGACAACGGGGCGCTCTCGCAGGCGGGGCCGTTCCTGCACGAGCTCATGCACGACGGCCGGCACTTGCTCGGCGTTCCGTGTCACTAGGGGCCGGGGTGATTCGCGCACTTCTGGTGCGAGGGTTGTTGCTCGGGCTGCTGGCCGGGGTGGTCGCGGGCGGTTTCGCCTTCGCGGTGGGAGAGCGGTACGTGGACCGCGCCGTCGCCCTGGAGAAGGCGCCCGCCGCGCACGAGGACGGCGGGGGGCACGACCACGGCGACGGGGCGGTGGTGAGCAGGCCGGTGCAGAAGGCCGGGCTGTTCCTCGCGACCGGGCTGTACGGTCTGGCGATCGGCGGGGTGTTCGCCCTGGTGTTCGCGGGGCTGCGCGGCCGGGTCGGGCCCCGGACGGACGGCGGGCTCGCCCTGGCGGCGGCGGGGACGGCGTTCGTCGCCATCGTGCTGGTGCCTTTCCTGAAATATCCGGCTAATCCTCCGGCGGTCGGTGATCCGGAGACCATCAACGGGCGCACGGTGCTCTACGTGATCATGGTCCTGGTGGGGCTGGCGTCCGTCGCGGTCGCCGTCGGGACGGCACGTCGCGTCACCGGCGGCCCCTGGGGGCGGTGGTTGTCCGGCGGGGGCGCGTTCCTCGTGCCGGTGGTCGCCGCCTGGCTGCTGCTGCCGGGGGTGGACGAGGTGCCGGCCGGGTTCCCCGCCAGTCTGCTGTGGGAGTTCCGGCTGTCCTCGCTCGGCACCCAACTGGTGTTCTGGGCGGCCTTCGGCGTGCTGTTCGGGTACGCCTGCGACCGGGCCGCGCGGCGGTTGCCGGTGGCCGTGCCGTCAGCCCGCTGAGCCGTATCGACCGACCGGAAGGTCCTGTGATCGTCACCTATCCGTTCAGCGCGGTCGTGGGTCTGTCCGACCTCAAGCTGGCTCTGGTGCTCAACGCCGTGTCGCCCCGCGTGGGCGGCGTGCTGGTGCGCGGGGAGAAGGGGACCGCCAAGTCCACCATCGTGCGGGCGCTCGCCGCGCAGCTCCCGCCGGTGGACGTGGTCACCGGTTGCCGCTTCTCCTGTGACCCCGCGGCGCCCGACCCCGGCTGCCCGGACGGTCCGCACGGGGCCGGTGGGGCGCGTACCCGGCCCGCCGCGCTGGTGGAGCTGCCGGTGGGGGCGTCGGAGGACCGGCTCGTCGGGTCGCTCGACCTGGAGCGGGCGCTGACCGAGGGCGTGAAGGCGTTCGAGCCGGGGCTGCTCGCCGCCGCGCACCGGGGTGTGCTGTACGTGGACGAGGTCAACCTGCTGCACGACCACCTCGTGGACCTGCTGCTGGACGCCGCCGCGCTCGGCACCTGCTACGTCGAGCGGGAGACCGTGTCGGTGCGGCACGCGGCGCGGTTCCTGCTGGTCGGGACCATGAACCCCGAGGAGGGGGAGCTGCGGCCGCAGTTGCTCGACCGTTTCGGGCTGACCGTGGAGGTGAAGGCCTCCCGGGACCCGGACGAGCGGGCCGAGGTGGTGCGGCGGCGGCTCGCCCACGACGCCGGCCCGGCCGCGTTCGCCGCCCGCTGGGCCGCCGAGGAGGAGGCGCTGGCCGCCCGCATCGCCCGGGCCAGGGGGGACGTGGCCAAGGTGCGGCTGCCCGACGCGCAGTTGCGGCGGATCGCGACCGTGTGCGCCGGGTTCGAGGTGGACGGCCTGCGCGCCGACCTGGTGACGGCGACCACCGCGATCGCGCACGCCGCCTGGCACGGCCGCGACACCGTCACCACGGCCGACGTCCGCGCCGCCGCCCGCCTGTCCCTGCCGCACCGCCGCCGCCGCGACCCGTTCGACGCGCCGGGGCTGGACGAGAACCTGCTGGAGGAACTGCTCTCCCAGGGGGACGACGACCCCGGCGACCCGCCGGACGGAGGTGGCCTGCCTCCAGGTGACGGCGACACGGACGGCCGCCCGGACGGTCAGGGAACGGCCGACACGGACGACCGCCCGGACGGTCAGGGAGCGGCCGACACGGAGGGCGGCCCGGACGGACGGGGAGCGGACGGCACCGGGGGCCGCCGGGACGGGCGGGGAGCTGACGGCACCGAGGCCGGCCGGGACGGGCCACAGGACGACGGCCAGGGACAGAGCCCCGGGGACGGCGGCCAGGCCGTTCGGGTGGCCGGGGTGGCCGCGCCGTACCAGGTGCCCGTGCTGACCGTGCCGGGCCTCGGCGAAGGGGCGGCCGGACGCAGGTCGCGGGCCCGTACGCCGCGTGGCCGCACCACCGGGGCCACGGTGCCGGACGGGCGGGTGCGTACCGTGCACCTGACCGCCACGCTGCTCGCCGCGGCGCCGCACCAGCGGGAGCGCGGCCGTACCGGGCCGGGACTGCTGCTGCGGGCGGACGACCTGCGGGTGGTGGTCCGTGAGGGCAGGGAGGGCAATCTCGTGCTGTTCGTGGTGGACGCCAGCGGCTCGATGGCCGCGCGCAAACGGATGACGGCCGTCAAGACCGCCGTGCTGAGCCTGCTGCTGGACGCCTACCAGCGGCGGGACAAAATCGGCCTGGTCACCTTCCGCGGCGCGGGCGCCGAGCTGGCGTTGCCGCCGACCTCCTCGGTGGAGGTGGGTGCGGCGCGGCTCCGTTCGCTGCCCACAGGGGGACGTACGCCGCTCGCCGCCGGGCTGCTGCGGGCCGCCGAGGTGCTGCGGGTGGAACGGCTGCGCGACCCGGCGCGGCGTCCCCTGCTCGTGGTGGTGACCGACGGCCGCGCCACCGCTGGCGGTGACGTGGACAGGGCCGCCGCCCCGCTGGCCGGCACCGCGGGCGTGGTGGTCGACTGCGAGAGCGGCCCCGTGCGTCTCGGCCTGGCCGGACGGCTCGCGGCCCGGCTGCGTGCCCGTGCCGTCCCCCTCGACTCCCTGGCCGACCTTGGCTCGATGGTCCGCGACCACCGGAAGGCGGTCTGACTCATGCCGCAGGGCAAGCCCGCCCTCGTCCCCGACGACGGCCTCACCACCCGGCAGCGCCGCACCCGCCCGCTGCTCGTCGTGCACACCGGCCCCGGCAAGGGGAAGTCCACCGCGGCGTTCGGCATGGCGCTGCGCGCGTGGAACCAGGGCTGGCCGATCGGTGTCTTCCAGTTCGTGAAGTCCGCCAAGTGGCGCATCGGCGAGGAGCGTGCCCTCACCGTGCTGGGCCGGTCGGGCGAGGGTTCCTCCGTCACGTGGCACAAGATGGGCGAGGGCTGGTCCTGGATCCGCCGCCCCGGCACCGAGCAGGACCACGCCGCCGACGCCCGCGAGGGCTGGGCCCAGATCAAACGTGACCTGGCCGCCGAGACCTACGGTTTCTACGTCCTGGACGAGTTCACCTACCCCCTCAAATGGGGCTGGATCGACGTGGACGACGTCCTCACCACCCTGGCCGGGCGGCCCGGCACCCAGCACGTCGTCATCACCGGCCGCGACGCGCCCCAGCCCCTGCTCGACGCCGCCGACCTCGTCACCGAGATGGCCAAGGTCCGCCACCCCATGGACTCCGGCCAGAAGGGCCAGAAGGGCATCGAGTGGTGACCCGCCAGGGAGGCGCCGCGTGACCGTACCCCGCCTGGTGATCGCCGCGCCGTCGTCCGGGAGCGGGAAGACGACGGTGGCGACGGGGCTGATGGCGGCGTTGCGTGCGCGGGGGACGCGGGTGTCGCCGCACAAGGTGGGGCCGGACTACATCGACCCGGGGTACCACGCGCTGGCCACCGGCCGGCCGGGGCGCAACCTCGACCCGTGGCTGGTGGGCGAGGAGCGGATCGTCCCGTTGTTCCTGCACGGGGCGGCGGGGTGCGACCTGGCCGTGGTCGAGGGTGTCATGGGGCTGTTCGACGGCAAGGGGGACACCGGTTTCGCGTCCACCGCGCACGTGGCCCGGTTGCTGGACGCGCCGGTGGTGCTGGTCGTGGACGCCGCCCGGCAGAGCACGTCCGTGGCGGCCGTCGTGCACGGCTTCGCGACGTTCGACCCCCGGGTGCGGGTGGCGGGCGTCGTGCTCAACCAGATCGGCTCCGACCGGCACGAGGACCTGTGCCGGTCCGCGCTGGCCCGCACGGGTGTCCCCGTGCTCGGCGCGATCCGCCGCGACGACGCGGTGTTCACCCCCTCCCGACACCTGGGCCTGGTGCCCGCCGCCGAGCGGCACGCCGACGCCGTGGCCGCGGTGGGCCGCCTCGGCGACCTGATCGCCCGCTCCTGCGACCTTCCCGCCTTGATGCGCCTGGCCCGCACCGCCCCGCCGCTGCACGGGCATCCCTGGGAGCCCGGTGGGGAACTCGCGGAGCGGACGGCCGGGCGCCCGGTCGTGGCCGTGGCCGGAGGGGCGGCGTTCACGTTCGGGTACGCCGAGCATGTCGAGCTGCTGCGGGCGGCGGGGGCCGAGGTGGCGGTGTTCGACCCGTTGCGGGACGAGAGCCTGCCGGAGGGAACCGGGGGGCTGGTCGTCGGGGGCGGCTTCCCCGAGGTGCACGCGGAGCGGCTCGCGGCCAACGTCCGGCTCATGGAGCAGGTGGCCGCGTTCCCCGGCCCGATCGCCGCCGAGTGCGGGGGGCTGCTCTACCTGTGCCGCAGCCTCGACGGGGTGCCGATGTGCGGGCGGCTGCCCGCCACGGCCGCGATGACGCCCCGGCTCGCGCTCGGGTACCGGGACGCGGTGGCCGGCCGGGCGTCGCTGCTCACGCGGGAGGGCGAGGCGTACCGGGGGCACGAGTTCCACCGGACACGCGTCACCGCCGCCGGGGAGCCGCTGCTGCGTTGGGACGGCGGCGGCGACGGCTTCGGTGACGCGCTCCTCACGGCGACGTACCTGCACCTGCACTGGGCGGGGGCGCCCGTGCTGGCTCAGCGGCTGGTGTCGTCCTCCAGGTCGCCCTCGCTCTTGAGGTAGACCTCCTGGAGGTCGCGCAGGACGTCCGGGTCGGGATGCTGCCACATGCCCCGCTCGGCGGCCTGGAGCAGGCGTTCGGCGATGCCGTGCAGCGCCCACGGGTTGGACTTCGCCATGAACTCCTGGTTGACGGGGTCCAGGACGTACGTCGCGGCCAGCTTGTCGTACATCCAGTCGGCGACGACCCCGGTCGTGGCGTCGTAGCCGAACAGGTAGTCCACGGTCGCGGCCAGCTCGAACGCGCCCTTGTAGCCGTGCCGCCGCATCGCGGCCAGCCAGTTCGGGTTGACCACGCGGGCGCGGAACACCCGTGAGGTCTCCTCGGCCAGCGTGCGGGTGCGCACCGCGTCGGGGCGGGTGCTGTCGCCGATGTACGCGGCGGGCGCGGCGCCGGTCAGCGCGCGGACGGTGGCGATCATGCCGCCGTGGTACTGGAAGTAGTCGTCGGAGTCGGCGATGTCGTGCTCGCGGCTGTCCACGTTCTTGGCGGCCACGGCGATGCGGCGGTACGCGGTCTCCATGTCCTGCCGGGCGGGCACCCCGGGAAGGTCGCGCCCGTACGCGTAGCCGCCCCACACCGCGTACACCTCGGCGAGGTCGGCGTCGTCGCGCCAGTTGCCGCTGTCGATGAGCGGCAGCAGCCCCGCGCCGTACGCCCCGGGGCGGGAGCCGAAGACCCGCAGGGTGGCGCGGCGGCCGTCGCCGTGCCCGGTCAGGTCGGCGTCCACGTGGGCGCGCACGTAGTTGTCCTCGTGCGGCTCGTCCAGCGCGGCGACCATGCGCACGGCGTCGTCCAGCATGGCCACCACGTGCGGGAAGGCGTCACGGAAGAACCCGCTGATGCGCACGGTGACGTCGATGCGCGGCCGGCCGAGCTCGGCCGGGGGGACCGGCTCCAGGCGGGTGACACGGCGTGACGCCTCGTCCCACACCGGGCGCACGCCGAGCAGCGCGAGCACCTCGGCGACGTCGTCACCGGCGGTGCGCATGGCGCTGGTGCCCCACACCGACAGGCCGACCGAGCGGGGCCAGTCCCCGGTGTCGGCCCGGTAGCGGGCCAGCAGGGACTCGGCCATGGCCTGGCCGGTCTCGTACGCGAGCCTGCTCGGCACGGCGCGCGGGTCCACGGAGTAGAAGTTCCTGCCGGTCGGCAGCACGTTCACCAGGCCGCGCAGCGGTGAGCCGCTCGGCCCGGCGGGCACGTACCGCCCGGCCAGCGCGGCGAGCACGTTGTCGATCTCGTCGGTCGTGCGGGCCAGCCGCGGCACGATCTGCGTGGCCGCGAACGTGAGGATGCGCTCCACCAGCACGGGGTCCGCGGCGCCGGGCACCGCCGCGCCGGCCGGCGTGCTCGCGCCGGTCACGTCCGGCGTCCCGGGTGCGTCCCTGCCCGCCGGCCCGAGCACCGCCGCGGCCACCTCGGGTGCCGCCGACGGCTCCCAGGAACGTTCCTCCATGCCCTCCACCAGCGCGCGGGCGAGCGCCTCGGCGGCGTCCACGGCCGCCAGGGACGCGCCGCCGTCCTCGCGCAGGCCGAGGGCCTCACGCAGGCCGGGCAGGGTGTGGGTGCCCGACCACATCTGCCGGGCACGCAGCATCGCCAGCACCAGGTCCACCCGCTGCGCCCCGTGCGGGGGTACGCCGAGCACGTGCAGGCCGTCCCTGATCTGGGCGTCCTTGACCTCGCACAACCAGCCGTCCACGTGCAGGATGAAATCGTCGAACTCGGTGTCGTGCGGCCGGTCCTCCATGCCGAGGTCGTGGTCCAGCCGGGCCGCCTGGATGAGCGTCCAGATCTGCGCCCTGATGGCGGGCAGCTTGGCCGGGTCCATCGCCGCGATGGTGGCGTGTTCGTCCAGCAGTTGCTCCAGCCGCGCGATGTCGCCGTAGCTGTCGGCGCGGGCCATCGGCGGCACCATGTGGTCCACCAGCACGGCGTGCGCCCGCCGCTTGGCCTGCGTGCCCTCGCCGGGGTCGTTCACCAGGAACGGGTACACCAAGGGCAGCTCGCCGAGCGCCGCGTCGGGGCCGCACGACGCCGACAGGCCGGCCGACTTGCCGGGCAGCCATTCGAGGTTGCCGTGTTTGCCCACGTGCACCATGGCGTGCGCGCCGAACTCCGCCGACAACCAGCGGTAGGCCGCCAGGTAGTGGTGGCTCGGCGGCAGGGCCGGGTCGTGGTAGACGGCGATGGGGTTCTCCCCGAAGCCGCGCGGCGGCTGCACCATCACCACGACGTTGCCCGCCCGCAGCGCCGCCAGCACGATGTCACCGTCGTGCACGAACAGCTCGCCGGGCGGCGGGCCCCAGTGCCGTTCCATCGCCTCGCGCAGGCCGGCGGGCAGCGTGCCGTACCACCGCGCGTAGGCGGACGCGGGGATCCGCACCGGGTTGGCGGCGAGCTGCTCCTCGGTGAGCCACTCCTGGTCCTGCCCGCCGGCCGCGATGAGCGCGTGGATGAGCGCGTCGCCGTCCTGCTCGGCCACCCCGGGGAAGCCGTCCCCGAGGTCGTAGCCCTCCCGCTGGAGCCGGGCGAGCAGCCGTACCGTGCTCGCCGGGGTGTCCAGACCGACGGCGTTGCCCATGCGGGCGTGCTTGGTGGGGTACGCCGACAACATCACGACGAGCCGTTTCCCCGCGGGCGGGACGTGCCGCAGCAGCGCGTGCCGCACGGCGATGCCGGCGACCCGCCGGGCACGCTCGGGATCGGCGGCATAGACGGTGAGGCCGTCCTCGTCGATCTCCTTGAACGAGAACGGCACCGTGATGATGCGGCCGTCGAACTCGGGGATGGCGACCTGGGAGGCGGCGTCCAGCGGGGACAGGCCGTCGTCGTCCTCCTCCCAGTCGCGCCGGCTCGTGGTGAGGCACAGGCCCTGCAGGATCGGCACGTTCAGCTCGGCGAGCGCCCCGACGTCCCACGCCTCGTCGTCGCCCCCGGCGCCCGCGGTGGCCGGGCGGGAGCCGCCCGCGGCGAGCACGGTGACGACCAGGGCGTCCGCGGCCCGCAGCGTGTCAAGCAGTGCGGGCTCGGCGGTGCGCAGCGAGGAGCAGAAGACGGGCAGCGGGCGGCCACCGGCGTCCTCGACGGCCTGGCAGAGCGTCTCGACGAAGGCGGTGTTGCCCGCCATGTGGTGCGCCCGGTAGTACAGCACGCCGACGACCGGGCCGTCGTCGCGGGCGGCGGTGCGCGGGAGTGTGCCCCAGGACGGCGCGGCCTCGGGCGGCGCGAAGCCGCGGCCGGTGAGCAACACGGTGTCGGACAGGAAGGCGTGCAGCTCGGAGAGGTTGGCCGGGCCGCCGTGCGCGAGGTACGCGTGCGCCTCGGCGCAGGTGCCGGCGCTGACCGTGGACAGCTCCATCAACTCCGCGTCGGGCGCCTGTTCCCCGCCGAGCACGACCACCGGGCGCGGCCCGGCGAGCAGGTGGTCCAGGCCGTCCTCCCAGGCGCGGCGCCCGCCGAGGAGACGGACCACGACGAGATCGGTGTCCTCCACGAGGGCGGGCAGGTCGTCGGCGGCCAGCCGCGCCGGGTTGCCGAGGCGGTACGCCGCCCCGCTCGACCGGGCGCTCAGCAGGTCGGTGTCGGACGTGGACAACAGCAGGATCGCGGGCCGTGACGGCGCCATGAGGCGTCCTCCCTCGGGGTCCTCGCCCCGTTCGCAGGTGTCGCGATGGCAGGAGTCTCCTGGCTCCCGGATCGACGCTCACCCCGGCCTTCCCACCCGTCGCCGGGCAGTGGCTTCACGGCGGGGGTCGCTCCCCGGTCACAGTGGCGGGACCGCGCCGGCTTCGCACCGGCTTCCTCCGTCCGCCATCGCCTACCGAGGAGATTACGCCCCCGAGACCATCGGAAGAACTGGCATTACTATCTCATCGTGCGCAGAGGTGACCTTTCCGGACATGCGGCGCCGGACGCGTGTCCCGGGGCACTTCAGGTGCACACCGCGGCCGACGGCCCGCTCGCCCGGGTCCGCGTCCCCGGCGGGGCGCTCACCCCCGCGCAGCTCCGCGAGCTCGCCGCGTGCGCGGAGTCGCTCGGCTCCGGCGTCGTCGAGCTGACGTCCCGGGCGAACGTCCAGGTCCGCGGCCTGCGCTCCGCCCCTGAGTTCGCCGCCCGCATGGCCGCCGCCGGCCTGCTGCCGTCCGCCACCCACGAACGTGTGCGCAACATCGTGGCCTCGCCCCTCGCCGGCCGGGGCCTGTCCGGCCTGGTGGACACCGACCCCCTGGTGACGCGGCTGGACCGTTCTCTGTGCGCGCACCCCGCCCTGGCGGACCTGCCGGGCCGTTTCCTGTTCGCCCTGGACGACGGCACGGGCGACGTGGCGGGCCTCGGCGCGGACGTCACGTTCGTCCCGGACGCCGCGTCCGGGGACGACGACACACCTGGAGTCGTCTTCCTGGCCGGCGCGGACCCCGGTCTCGCCACCGCCGATCCGGTCCCCCTGATGATCGCCGCCGCCGAGGCGTTCCTCGCCGAGCGGGACGCGCAGGGCGGCGCCTGGCGTGTCGCCGACCTGGAGGACGGCCCGGCCCGCGTCGCCGCCCGTCTGGACACCGCCGCGTACGGCGCCGCGCGGTGGGTGGACCCGCCGCCCCGGGTCGCCGGTGCCGGGCCGCTCCCGCAGCGCGACGGACGGATGGCGCTGGAGGTCGTGGTGCCCCTCGGGCGGCTCACCGCGCGCCAGGCGGACGCCCTGGCCGATGTCTCCCGCGGCCCGTTGCGGCTCACCCCGTGGCGCACGGTCGTCCTGCCGGACCTCACCAGGGAACGGGCCGGGGAGGCGGCGCGCACGCTCACCGCCGCCGGCCTGGTCGGTGACCCCGCCTCGCCGTGGACCGGCGTGTCCGCCTGCGCCGGCCGTCCCGGCTGCGCCAAGGCGCTCGCCGACGTCCAGGAGGACGTGACCCGCTGGGTGTCCGGCCGCACCGAGCCCGGCGGCGCGCCCGTCCACTGGTCGGGGTGCGAACGCCGCTGCGGGCTGCCCCGTGGGCCGGTGCTCCAGTACGTGGCCACCGGGGCCGGATACAGGATCGAGCCCGCCGTCCCCGGCGGCGCTCCGGAAAGGGAACGGTGAACGACTACCTGCGCGACGGCCCGGAGATCTACCGGCGCTCGTTCGCCACCATCCGCGCCGAGGCGGACCTCGCCGGCCTGCCGACCGGCGTCGCCGCCGTGGCCGTCCGCATGATCCACGCCTGCGGCATGACCGACCTGGTGGACGATCTCGACTGGTCGCCGGACGTCGTCGCCTCGGGCCGCGCCGCGCTGAAAGCGGGAGCGCCGGTGTTGTGCGACGCGATGATGGTGGCCGCCGGCGTCACCAGGAGCAGGCTCCCCGCGGGCAACGACGTGGTGTGCACGCTCGGGGACCCCGGTGTGCCGGAGCTCGCCGCGCGCCTCGGCACCACGCGCAGCGCCGCCGCGCTCGAACTGTGGCGGGGCCGTCTTGACGGCGCGGTCGTCGCCGTGGGCAACGCCCCCACCGCGCTGTTCCGCCTGCTCGAACTGGTCGAGGAGGGAGCGGGGCGTCCGGCGGCGGTGTTCGGCGTCCCGGTGGGCTTCATCGGCGCGGCCGAGTCCAAGCTGGCCCTCGCCGAGAGCGGTCTGCCCTTCCTGGTGGTGCACGGCCGCAGGGGCGGCAGTGCCATGACGGCGGCGGCGGTCAACGCCGTCGCGAGCGAGGCGGAGTGAGCATGACGGGACGGCTGTACGGCGTCGGCCTCGGTCCCGGCGACCCGGAACTCGTGACGGTCAAGGCCGCCAGGCTCATCGGCGAGGCCGACGTCATCGCCTACCACGCCGCGCGGCACGGCCGCAGCATCGCGCGCTCCATCGCCCTGCCGTACATGCGGGACGGCCAGGTGGAGGAGCTGCTGCTTTACCCGCTCACCACCGAGACCACCGACCACCCCGGCGGCTACCGTGGCGCGCTCGACGACTTCTACGCCGAATGCGCCACCCGCCTGGCCGCGCACCTGGACGCCGGCCGCACCGTGGTCGTGCTGAGCGAGGGCGACCCGCTCTTCTACGGCTCCTACATGCACATGCACAAGCGCCTCGCCCACCGCTACCCCACCGAGGTCGTGCCCGGCGTCACCTCGGTCAGCGCCGCTTCGGCCGTACTCGGGCGCCCGCTCGTGGAGCACGAGGAGACGCTGACCGTCCTGCCCGGCACGCTGCCCGCCGACGTCCTCACCGAGAAGCTGCGCACCACCGACTCCGCCGCCGTCCTGAAACTCGGCCGCACCTTCGAGAAGGTCCGCGACGCCCTCGCCGAAGCCGGCCGCCTGGACGACGCCTGGTACGTCGAACGCGCCACCACCCCCGCCGAGCGCCTCGCCCCCCTGAAGGACGTGGACCCCGCCGGCGTCCCGTACTTCTCCCTGGCCCTGCTCCCGAGCCCCCTGGACCAGCGCCCCGCCCCCGATCCGCCGCGGCAGGAAGAGCCCACCCCCGGAGAGGTCACCGTGGTGGGCCTCGGCCCCGCCGGCCGGGAATGGCTCACCCCCGAAGCCCAGGACGCCCTGGCCGCCGCCACCGACCTGGTCGGCTACGCCCCCTACGTGGACCGCGTCCCCCCCAACCCCCGCCAGACCCGCCACCGCACCGACAACACCGAAGAGGCGGCGAGAGCGAGACACGCCCTGGACCTGGCACTGTCAGGCGCCCACGTGGCAGTGGTCTCCTCCGGCGACCCCGGCGTCTTCGCCATGGCCACCGCCGTCCTGGAAGCCGCCGCCGACGACAGGTACGAATCCGTCCCCGTCCGCGTCGTCCCCGGCCTGACCGCCGCCCAAGCCGTGGCGTCCCGCGCCGGCGCCCCCCTGGGCCACGACTACTGCGTCCTCTCCCTCTCCGACCGCCTGAAGCCCTGGGAGGTGGTGGCGTCCCGCCTCACCGCCGCCGCCCAGGCCGACCTCGTCATCGCCATCTACAACCCCGCCTCCAAGACCCGCACCTGGCAGGTGCAAGCCACCCGCGACCTCCTGCTCACCCACCGCCCCGGAACCACCCCCGTGGTCATAGGCCGTCAGGTAGGCAGCCCCGCCGAACAACTGACCGTGACGACCCTCGCCTCCCTGGACCCCACCACGATCGACATGCGCTGCCTCTTGATCATCGGCTCCACCCAGACCCGTGTGACCCCCCAGGGCCAGGTCTACACGCCGCGCCGGTACCCCGCTACCGGCTGAGCAGCCACCGGGCCGCTTCCTCCACGGTCTCGGTGCGGGGGACGTCGTCCGGGAGAGCGGGGCGTTCGATCATGATCACGGGGAGGTTCAGCTCTCGGGCGGCGGTGAGTTTGGCGGTGGTGAGGGGGCCGCCGCTGTTCTTGGTGATCAGGACGTCGATGTCGTGGGTCTGGAGGAGGTGTCGTTCGCCGGGGACGGTGTAGGGGCCTCTGGCCAGGAGGATGTGGACGTTCGGGGGGACGGGGAGGTCGGGGGGGTCCACGGATCTGGCCAGGAACCAGCGGGTTGTGAGGGGGGTGAAGGCGGGGAGGCTGCGGCGGCCTGTGGTCAGGAAGACTCGTTGGTGGGGGGATGTCCGCAGGGTTTCCGCGGCGGTGGTCAGGGAGGGGGCGGGGTGCCAGTGGTCTTGGGGGGTGGGGTGCCAGGCGGGGCGGCGGAGGATCAGGTACGGGGTGCGGGTGCGGGTGGTGGCTTCGGTGGCGGAGGCGGTCATCTTTTCCGCGAAGGGGTGGGTGGCGTCTATCACGGCCTGGATGTTCTGGGTGGTCAGGTAGGCGGACAGGCCGTCGGGGCCGCCGAAGCCGCCCAGTCTCACCTCGCCTTCGGGGAGGCGGGGGTTGGTCACCCTGCCGGCCAGGGACGAGATGACGTGCAGGCCGGGGTCCTGGGTGAGGGTGGCGGCCAGGGCGCGGGCCTCCGCGGTGCCGCCGAGGATCAGGACGCGGCGGGGCATGAGGGGGTGGTCCCTTCAGGAGTCGGCTGGGCGGGGGGGACGGGCGGGTCAGGGCGGGAGTGTCCGAGGGGTCACGGTGGGGTGTACGAGGGGTCAGGGGCGGGGGCGGGTCTTGCTGTACAGGTGGCTGTCGGGGAAGTGGGTGGCGGACAGGGCCCGGCCGACGATGATGACGGCGGTGCGGCGGATGGCTGCTTGCTTGACCAAGGCGGGCATGGCGGCCAGGGGGGCGCGCAGGATGAGTTCGTCGGGGCGGGTGGCGTGGGCGACGACGGCGGTGGGGCAGTCGGGGCCGTAGGAGGGGAGGAGGTCGGCCACCACGGCGTCGATGTGCTGGACGGCCAGGTGGAGGACCATGGTGGAGCGGCTCCTGCTCAGGGACGGGAGGTCCTCGCCGGGGGGCATGGGGGTGGCGCGGGCGGCGGTGCGGGTGAGGATGACGGTCTGGGCCACGCCGGGGACGGTGAGCTCCCGGCCGAGGGAGGCGGCGGCGGCGGCGAAGGCGGGGACGCCGGGGACGACCTCGTAGGGGATGCCGAGGGTGTCAAGGCGGCGCATCTGCTCGGCCACGGCGCTGAAGACCGACGGGTCGCCGGAGTGCAGGCGGGCGACGTCCTGGCCGGCGTGGTGGGCGGCGGCCAGCTCGGTGACGATCTCGTCCAGGGTGAGGTTCGCGGTGTCGACCAGGCGGGCGCCGGGCGGGCACGACTCCAGCAGTTCCGGCGGGACCAGCGAGCCGGCATACAGGCAGACGGGGGAGGACTCCAGCCGCCGCAGCCCGCGCACGGTGACGAGGTCGGCGGCGCCGGGACCGGCACCGATGAAGTACACGGTCATGAGATGTCCCCCTTCGTCGCGGACCAGACGGTGACCGGCATCGACGTCCGCCAGCCGGTGAAGCCGCCGATGGGGGACGCGTGCTGGACGGACAGGCGGGTCAGGTCCCCGCCGTGGGCGGCGTGCCAGTGGGCGAGGGTGGCCTCCGACTCCAGCGTGACGGCGTTCACCACGAGGCGGCCGCCGGGGCGGAGGGCGGCCCAGGAGGTTTCGAGTACGCCGGGTGTGGTGGCGCCGCCGCCGACGAAGACGGCGTCGGGGGCGGGGAGTCCGGCCAGCGCGCCGGGGGCGCGGCCCTCCACCAGGCGCAGCGCGGGAACGCCCAGGGTGTCGGCGTTGCGGCGGATGCGGGCGCAGCGGGCCGGGTGGCTCTCCACGGCGACGGCGGCGCAGGCGGGGTGGGTGCGCATCCACTCGATGGCGATGCTGCCGGCGCCGGCGCCGACGTCCCACAGCAACTCGCCGGGGAGGGGGGCGAGGCGGGACAGGGTGACGGCGCGGACGTCGCGTTTGGTGAGCTGGCCGTCGTGGTCGAAGGCGTCGTCGGGCAGGCCGGGCACGCGGGCCAGCGGGCGGGTGCCGGGGTCGGGGACGCACTCGACGGCGGTCACGTTGAGGGCGGCGGCGGGGGTGGCGGGCCAGGTGGCGGCGGTGCCGGAGAGGCGCGCCTCCTCCGGGGAGCCGAGACCGGACAGGACGGTGAGGGTGCTCGCGCCGTAGCCGCGCGCGGTGAGCAGCCCCGCCACCGCGGCGGGGGCGTCGCCGTCCGGGCCGAGCACGAGCACGCGGGCGCCGGGCCGCAGCTCGGCGGCCAGCGCCGCGAGGGGCCGGCCGAGCAGGCTGACCGCGGTCACCTTCTCGACCGGCCAGCCGAGCCGGGCGCAGGCCAGGGACAGGGACGACACGTGCGGCAGCACCCGCAGCGCCCCGGCCCCGAGCAGGCGCGCCAGGGTGGACCCGATGCCGAAGAACATGGGGTCCCCACTCGCCAGCACGCAGACCTTCCGCCCCTCGTGCGCCGCGAGCAGCCCCGGCAGCGCGGGCAGCAGCGGCGACGGCAGCGGCACCCGCTCGGCTTCCGACGCCGGCACCAGCTCCAGTTGCCGCGCGCTCCCCACGAGCACCTCGGCCGCCGCCACGGCCTCACGGGAGCCGGCCGCCAGCCCCGCCCAGCCGTCCGCGCCGATCCCCACGACGGTGATCACCGGGCGTCCCTGGAGCGAGCCGCACGCGGTTCAGGGGCGGTGGACCGGCACCGGCGGGCACGGGCCGCGCGTGTGGCGGGCTCGCGTGTGGCGGGTCCGCGTGTGGCGGGTCCGCGTGTGGCGGGTCCGCGTGTGGCGGGTCCGCGTGGGGCGGGTCCGCGTGGGGCGGGCTCGCGTGGGGAGAGAGCGGCGGTGGGCGTCATACGTTGCCCAGGACGCGGGTGACCTGGATCTCCAGGACCACGCGGGCCGGGTTGGGGCGCGGCGGCTTGTAGCGGGCCGTGTAGCGGCGTTCGGCGTCGGCGACGTCGCCGGGGGCGGTGCGGACGACGGCGTGGCCCTCCAGGGTGGACCAGCGGCGGCCGTCCACCTGGCAGAGGGCGACGGGGATCCCCGGGGTCGCCGCGACCAGGCGCGCCTTGTACGACGTGCCCGAGGTGATGACGCGGGCGGTGCCGGTGGGCAGGTCCAGGGTCACGCCCACGGGAACCACGTGCGGGGGGCCGCCGGGCCGGGCGGTGGACAGGGTGGCCAGGTGGCGTTCCCGCCAGAACGCCGCGAAGCCCGCGCCCCGCTCCGTCAAATCCACCCAAACCCCTCCCCGACCGGAAACCCCGGACATCGTAACGGGTCAGGTCACCCCCGGGGCAGGCCGTCGCCGCCCCACCGTTCCGGGTGCAGGCGGTGGCCGTCGGCGATGACCATGCCCGTCATGCGGCCCGAGTCTGCCCGGCGCGCGCCGTGCCGTGCACCGTGCCCGCGCGCAGGACGAGACGGGTGCCTCGCGGGGAGTCCTGCGCCGGTCCGTCCACCGTGCCCGGCGGACGGCAAAGACTCGGTCAGCGCGGCGGTCATGATCGATCAACCGGGCGATGATCGGTGAGTAGCGGGGTAAGAGCCCTCTGTCACCGGGGCCGGCGTCGCCCGCATCGAGATGATCGAGGTGTACACCGAATGGACTCGCGAAACAGGGAGAGCCGGGCCGCCCGGGCAGGCCGGGCCGCGCTCGTCGTCTCGGCGCTCGTCCTCTCCGCCGGAGCCGTGTCGCTGGGAGGCTCCGCGCACGCCGCCACGGCCCAGGGCCGGCCGAGGGCCCACAACCACAACCACAAGCACGACGACCGCCACTCCATCCGGCTGCGGGTCGGCAACGGCAGGGGCAACAAGGTCTTCGTGGAGTGGAACAGCCCGGCGCACCTGAGTGGCATCCAGCACGCCGAGAACAGCGCCATCGGCGGCGGGGTCTTCGCCCAGTCGGCCTTCTGCAAGAAGACGCACCGGGTGTGCAAGATCCGTCAAAGGCTCAGATGAGACGACCACGCACCATGGGGGGCTTGCTCACCCTGACCGTGCTCGGTTGCCTGGCCGCCCTGGCCGCCGCCTCTCCCGCGAACGCGGACGGCAGAGACGAACGGCGCCACGCGAAGCACGTCAAGCACGTCAAGCACACCAAGCACTCCAGGCACGCGACCACCCGCGGCGACGACCCGCGGAGCATCACCGCGGGCAACGGCAAACGCAACCGCAGCATCGTCGAGGTCAACAGCCCGACCAACCAGCGCGGCAACCAGCACACCTCCACCGAGAACCTCGGCGGCATCACCAACGTGCAGAGCGCCCTGTGTAAGAACGTCCGGGTCTGTCACGTCACGTTGCAGGTCATCGTGCAGGCGCCGAAGGAGAAGAAGTCCAAGGTCAAGAACACGCAGGCGATCGCGCGTGACGACGAGGACGACGATGACGACGAGGCCGCCGGCACGGTCACCAAGCGGGACGACGACGAGGAATGTTGCTGCCCGGCCTGACGGCGCCCCCGGCGCCCCGGCTCACGTCTCGAAGACCAGCTTGCTGATCTGGTTGACGGTGGAGAAATCGAGACTGAGGCGGTTCTTGGTGACGGCGAGCGCCGTGCCCGTGGAGATGTCGGCCAGGGCGTAGCTGCCGCCCGCGCCGGCCATGCCGAACGCGCCAGGGACGTCCTCGGTGGCGCCGGGGCGGCCGAGCGCGTAGCCGAGGCCCCAGCGGGACTCGTTGCCGAACACCGCGTCCACGCCCTCGGCGGCCGGGGACGACACCTCGCGCAGCCGCCCGGGGGAGATCAGCCGCACGCCGTCCACCTCGCCGAGCAGCGCCGCGTACATGCGGGCGATGGCGCGGGCCGAGGTCTTGCCGCCCGCGGGGATGTCGGAGACGAGGATGTCGGTGCGGTTGCCGAGCGCGGCGCTCGGCCACAACTCGGGGCCGCCCGCCTTGAACATCGGCAGGTCGGGCGGCATGCTCGCCATCATCGCGCCGGTGCTCTCGGCGTCCTCCAGCGGAGCCAGCCGGTGGTGCTCGGACTCGGGCATGCCGAAGTAGATCTCATCGGCGACGCCGAGCGGCTCGGCGACCTCCTCGCGCAGCACCACGGAGATCGGCTTCCCGGTGGCCCGCCGCACGATCTCGCCGACGATGTAGCCGAAGGTGTAGGCGTGGTACCCGACCTGGGTGCCCGGCTCCCACCAGGGCTCGGCGGCCGCGATGCCGGCGCACACGCGGTCCCAGTCGCACAGGCCCTCGACGGTGGTGCCCGGCGGCACGCCCGGCACCCCGGCCGCGTGGGTCAGCGCGTGGCGCACCGTCACGCCACCCTTGCCGTGCGCCGCGAACTCGGGCCACAACTCGGCGACGGGGGTGTCGTAGGTGAACAGCCCTCGCTCGGCGAGGATGTGCGCGACGGCCGCGGCGGCGCCCTTGCCGATCGAGAAGTTGTAGAACACGGTGCCGGGGGTGACCACGCGTCCGGTGGCGGGGTCGGCCACGCCGGCCACGGCGTCGGCGATCTGCTCACCGTGCCGGTAGACCGCCACCTGGATCCCGCGCTCCGTGCCGTCCTCGACGAGGCGGTCCGCGGCTTCCTGCACGCGCTTCTGCACGTCACCCATCGGGTGAACTCCCTTCCGGCCGCGCGGTCCGCGGCGTGGTCACGTCTTCTTGGCGGAGCGGCGGGCGGCGCGCTCGCGCATGGCTTTCGGCAGCGCCTCCACCGGCGGCAGCAGGGGGAGGAGGTCCGGCTCCAGGGTGACGGCGCGGAAGGTGACGCCGATGGTGACCTCGTGATCGGGGCGGTGCTCGACGACGACGGGGTCGCCCACCCTGATCGCACCTGGTGTGATCACCCGGAAGTACGCTCCGGGCCGCGCGACCTGGGTGAAACGCTTGATCCAGCCCTGCTCGTCCATCCAGTGCGCGAACGTGCCGCAGGGGAGGCGGGGACTGGAGACCTCCAGCACGACGTGCTCGCCGACGCGCCAGCGTTCCCCGATCAGGGCCCCGGTGACGTCGAGGCCGCGGGTGGTGATGTTCTCGCCGAACACCCCACCGGTCAGCGGCCGGCCGAGCTCGGCCTCCCAGAAGTCGAGGTCCTCGCGGGCGTAGGCGTACACGGCCTGGTCGTCACCGCCGTGGTGGGCGACGTCGAAGATCTGGTCCCCCACGAGCCCAGGGCCCTTGGGCCCGGGGGCCCGGACGAGCACCGGCTCGGTGGTGGGGTGCTTGTCGATGCCGGTCACCCCGGTGTCCTTCGCGGGGTTGTGCCGGGGCACGGCGAGGTTGACGGATATGAGTTCCCCCATACCGGCACGCTATCGAGTGTGGGCCCCCTGCGCACTCCCTAATCCGGCCACGAGAAGTGGATCATGATCTCGTCACAGGCGTCGGAGAGTAATTTCCTGTAAAGTGAATAGGTAAAGAAGGAAATGATGTATGGCAAGCTCAGAGCCAACACCGTGAGGAGTGAACACCCGTGAACCTAGCCCAGCCGCTACCCAAGGTGACCCCTGTCTCCGAGGACGCGAGCGTCGCCGGCCTCGGCGCGCTGCTTCCCGCCCCCGACCGCTCGGCGATCGCGATCTCCCCCCAGGTGGCCGGCGACGGTCACTGGGCGGGCGCGCCGAGCGCTGTGCTGTCCGACGGGACGATCTACCTGGCGTACCGGCTGCGGCGGCCGATCGGCGAGGGCCGTGGGTACGCGGTCGCCGTCGCCCGCTCCGCCGACGGCACGAACTTCGAGAGCCTGCTGACCATCCGCCGTGAGGAGATGGACGCCGAGTCCCTGGAGCGCCCCACGCTGGTGCACACGCCGGAGGGGCGCTGGAGGCTGTACCTGAGCTGCGCCACCCACGGCACCAAGCACTGGCGGGTCGAGGTGCTGGAGGCCGACGACCCGGCGGGCTTCGACCCGGCGACCCGGCGCACCGTGCTCGCGGGCGACGCGAGCGTCGGCGTCAAGGACACGGTGATCGTCCGGCACGGCGGGGTGTGGCACCTGTGGGCTTCCTGCCACCCGCTGGCCGACCCCGAGCAGGCCGACCAGATGGTCACCGACTACGCCACCAGCCTCGACGGCCTGGACTGGACCTGGCAGGGCACCGCGCTGCGCGGCCGTCCGGGCGAGTGGGACTCCCGTGGCGTGCGCGTCAGCGCGGTGCGCTTCGCCGGTGACCGGGTCGTGGCGTTCTACGACGGCCGGGCCGACGCGGCGGAGAACTATGAGGAGAAGACCGGCGTGGCCGTCGGCTCAGGGCCCGGCGCGCTGACCGCCATCGGCACGGCGCCGCTCGCCGTCTCACCCCATCGCGGCGGCGGCCTGCGGTATCTCGACCTCGTGGACCTGCCGGGCGGCGGCACGCGGCTGTACTACGAGTACACCCGCGCCGACGGCGCCCACGAGCTGCGCACCGAACTGCGCTGACCGGTCACGCCGGTCACGTGAGTCACCGTCACGCGTGTCCCCGTCACGCCGTACGGCCGGGGCGGCCGTTGCGCGCCTGCCGCTGACCCGGCGGGCGTGAGCCGACCATGCCTCCGGAGCGTTCGCGCGGGCCGAGCCAGTCGCTGAAGTCCTCGCCCGTGACCTGCCCCAGCAGCGCGATGTCCTCGGCGAAGTGGGGCAGCAGCCGCTGCCGCTGTTCCCAGGTGAGCGGGCGGCGCGGGGCGCCCTGGTGCTGGAGTATGCCCTCGATGCGTTCGATCGGCGCCCGCGCCAGCCTCTCGGGCAGGTGGTGACCGGCCCTGGCCAGCGCCCGCAGCGCCATCGACAGCACCTGGTGGCGCCGTCCCTGCTCGGGCTGGGCGGTGACGTTCTCGCGCGGGATCTGTGTGAGCAGGCCCTGTTCCACGCCGAGGAAGCCGCACACCCGGTCCAGGGTGCGCGCCGGGTCGTGCAGCAGGTCGCGGTACCGCAGGACGAGCACCTGCTCGCGGGGGAACAGGGTGTACAGGTGGGCGAGCTGTTCGCCGTACCGGCCCTGGCTCAGGTAATGCCAGAAATGGGCCCATCCGGCGGCCTTGCGCCGTTCGTCCTCGCCGCACGCCCGCACCACGTCGCCGATCGGCTCCAGCCCGGCCGACCACAGGTGCGTCCAGTTGGAGTGGGCCCGCTCGACCGGGTCGCGCAGGATGGCGATGAGCCGTGCCCGCGGGATAATGTCGTGGATACGTCGCTGAGCGTTCAGGTCGTAGAGATAGAAAGGTGTCGACTCGCCGCACAGTGCCCCTGGGGGCGCGCCGGCGAACAGGGCTTCGTAGTCTTCGCGCCGCCAGACGTGCTCGCGGTAGGTCGCGGCGTCGCCCGGGCCTCCCCTGGCCGGTGGCGGGCCGTCGGTGAGGAAGTACTTCGGTTCCTTCACCGGGGACATGTACAGCGCGGGGTGGGGCCGAAGGGCGGCGTGCAGGGCGGTTGTGCCTGCTTTGGGTACACCGATGACAAGGAAGTCCGGAAAGGGCATCGACGGTCCTCCCAACGCTCCAGTCGACAAACCTTATATTCCTACCAGATGTATGGGATAATCCTGGTCATGAGTTCGGATCGAATCCGCCCAGGCGGCGGGCGCGCCGAGACTCCGTTGAGCGCCGCGATCGCGGCGGCCCGCTGGATCAGGTCAGCGGCCGTCGACGACGAGAACGGCAGGCACTGGAAGGCCAACCCCGACCCCGGCGGCCGCTCGGCGGGCACCCCCGAACCCGCCTCCCTCTACGCGGGCGCGGCCGGCATCGTGCTCTTCTTCCTGGAGCTCGCCGAGGCGACCGGCCACGAGGCGTACCTGCACGACGCGCGGGCCGGCGCCCGCTACCTCGCCGCTACCTGGCGGCGGCAGACCGACCTGTCGCTGTACCACGGCCTCACCGGCACGGTGGTCGCGCTCACCCGGGCGGGCTGGGCGCTCGGCGACGCCGCCCTGGAGGACGCGGCCGTGGCCGCCGCCGACCACATCGTGCGCCGGGTGCGCGTCTTCGACGACGGCGTGGGCTGGTCCAGGGACCCGGCGCAACGCGGTGACGGCGGCGTCATCCTCGGCCTGCTGCACGCGGGAGCGGTGCTCGGCGTGCCGGCGTACGAGGAGGTGGCCGTCGAGGCGGGCAGGCGTGTCGCCGGGGCAGCGGTGCCCGGCCACCTGTTCGGCGACTGCCCCGACCTGCCCGCGGACGCGGTCACGCCCGGCTTCCTGTCCGGCACGGCGGGCACGGCGTTCCTCATGGCCCGGCTGTACGGCGTCACCGGCGACGAGCGGTTCCTCGCCGCCGCCCGGCGCGGCGCCGGGTTCGTGCGGCAGGTGAGCACGATGCGCGGCCGGTGCGCGGTCGTGCCGCATCACGTGCCGCAGGGCCGTGAGCTGCACTACCTCGGGTTCTGCTCGGGCTCGGCCGGCGTGGCGCGCATGTTCCACGAGCTGCACCAGGTGACGGGCGACCCGGGCGACCAGGAGTGGGTCGACCTGCTCGCGCACGGCGTCATGACCAGCGGCGTGCCGTGGGTGCGGACGGCGGGGTTCTGGGACGTCGCCTGCCAGTGTTGCGGCGTGGCCGGCTTGCTCGAGCTGTTCGTCGGCCTGTGGTCGGCGACCGGCCGGCAGGCGTACCTGGCCTTCGCGCGCACGCTCGGCGAGCACCTCATGGGCTCGGGTGCCGACCCCGACGGCCGGGGCCTGCGCTGGCGGCAGGCGTACCGGCGGATCCGGCCCGCCGAGGTCTCCGCCGACACCGGGTACATGGTGGGGGCGGCCGGCATCGGGGCGGCACTGCTCCACCTGCACGCCGCGCTCCGGGGGGACCCGTCGCGGTCGGTCATGCTGCTGCCGGACAACCCGTTCCCGGTCATCCCCGTGCCGGCGGCCTTGGCGCGGCGTCCCGGCTCCTGAGGCGGGACGATCACCACCCGAAGTCGCGATCCGTCCATTTCATGCATATCAGGTAGGAAATATTGACTTACCGGAGCCGGGCTCGTAGCGTGAAGGACATGAGCCAGGGCCTTTACCTGACCCGGCGCCCGTACGTCGACTTCGGGCGCGTCGTCGCCGCGCAGTGTCGTTGATCACCGATCGGTCCTCTTCTTCTCGCCCGGGGCAGTGAGCGCGGCCCGACGCCGCCCCGCCCCGCCTCTCCCCCCGCGTGGCCGACGCCGCCCACGCCCGTTCCCTGTGCTTTCGCCGGCCCGCGACCGGGTCGCGCGAGCATGCCCGTTCTCCGTGAGGACGAATTCCCGTGATCAGAATCAGACACGCCCTGCTGCCCGTCGCGCTGGCCGCCGCGCTCGCGTCCGTACTGGCCGGCTGCGGCGCCGCCGCGGGCCAGGGCGCCGCGTCCGGCGGCCCGGGTGCGACCGAACTTCGTTACCAGGGCAACGCCGGCCAGGTCACCTTCGCCGAGCTCGCCGCCGACCTCGGCTACCTCGGTGACGTCAGACTCAAGTGGATCGGCAACACCACCTCAGGACCCCAGGACATCCAGTCCGTCGCCACCGGCCAGATCGACTTCGGCGGCGCCTTCAACGGGGCGATCATCAAGCTCAGGGCCGCGAAGGCGCCCATCAAGGGGGTGATCGGCTACTACGGCTCCGACAAGGAGAGCTTCAACGGCTACTACGTCAAGGAGGACAGCCCGATCAGGACCGCGCGCGACCTGATCGGCAAGAAGATCGGCGTCAACACCCTCGGCGCGCACCACGAGGCCGTGATCAAGGAGTACCTCAAGCGCAACGGCCTGACCCCCGAGCAGATCAAGCAGGTCGAGCTGGTCGTCGTCCCGCCGGTCAACACCGAGCAGGCCGTGCGGCAGGGCACGCTGGACGTCGGCACGCTCGGCGGCGTCCTCAAGGACAAGGCGCTGGAGCGCGGCGGGCTGCGGCCGCTGTTCACCGACGTCGAGCTGTTCGGGCCGTTCACCGCGGGCGCGGTCGTGTTCCGCGAGGACTTCATCGCCCGCGACCCCGGCACCGTGAGGACGTTCGTGGCGGGCTTCGCCAAGGCCGTCGACTGGGCGCAGACCCGTCCTCGCGAGGAAGTGGTCGCGAAGTTCGAGCAGATCATCGCCGAGCGCGGGCGTAACGAGGACGCGGGGGCGGTGAGGTTCTGGAAGAGCACCGGCATCGCCGGCAAGGGCGGGGTGATCGCCGAGAGCGAGTTCCAGACCTGGATCGACTGGTTGGAGCGCGAGGGCGAGATCCGCCCCGGCCAGGTGAAGCTCGGCGACCTCTACACCAACGAGTTCAACCCCTACGCGAACGGGAGCGTTTCATGACCGCCACCCTCGACCAGGTCACCGGCTGGGAACCGGGCGCGACGGAGGCGAAGATCGCCATCAGGAACGTCCGCAAGGAGTTCCCGGTGCGGGACGGCGGCACGCCGATCGCCGCCCTGACGGACATCTCGCTGGACGTGCGTGCCGGGGAGTTCCTCACGCTGGTCGGGCCGAGCGGCTGCGGCAAGTCCACCCTGCTCGACCTGGTCGCGGGCCTGACCACGCCGACGTCCGGGGAGATCCTGCTGGACGGCGCGCCGATCACCGGGCCCGGCCTGGACCGCGGCATCGTCTTCCAGCAGTACGCGCTGTTCCCCTGGCGCACCGCGCTCGCCAACATCGAGTTCGGCCTGGAGTCCAAGGGCGTGCCGAGACGGGAACGGGCCGAGCGGGCCCGGCACTACCTGGAGCTGGTCGGGCTGGCCGGCTTCGGCGAGCGCTACCCCCACGAGCTGTCCGGCGGCATGCGGCAGCGGGTGGCCATCGCGCGCAGCCTGGCGTTCGACCCGCAGGTGCTGCTGATGGACGAGCCGTTCGCCGCGCTGGACGCCCAGACCCGCGAGTCGCTCCAGGAGGAGCTGCTGCACATCTGGCACCGGACCGGCAAGACCGTCGTCTTCATCACGCACGGCATCGACGAGGCGGTCTACCTCGGCCGCCGGGTCGCGGTGATGACCGCCAGGCCCGGCCGCATCAAGGAGATCTTCCCCGTCGACTTCGACTCCCGCGACGGCGACCTGCGCGCCAACCCCGCGTTCGGCGAGTACCGCCACCACGTGTGGACGCTGCTGCGCGAGGAGGGCGCCGGGGCGACGGCCAAGCGTGAGGTGGTGAGCCGCCGTGGCTGAGCCGCGCACCGCGGAGGCGGGCCGGAACGTGGCCGTCGCCGAGGGGCCCCGCGAGGGGACACCGGAGGAGTACCCCGGCGACGTCCACTGGTACGACCTGCCCGACGACGACGCCGCGCCGGAGGAGGACGAGAAGCCGCGGACCGCCGGGCGGTCGCCGTGGCGCCGGTTCTCCGGCGCCGTGCGCCACGGGGGCTCGCGGGCGGTGCGCAACTCGTCGGCCATCGCGCTGCTGCTCGCCGTCTGGGAGACGCTGCCCCGCATCGGGGTGGTGGACCGGGTCTTCGTGCCGCCGCTCTCCGAGGATCTGGTGGCCTGGTACGACCTGCTGCTCAGCGGGCAGCTCGCCGAGCACTTCCAGGCGTCGGTGATCCGGTCGCTGTCCGGCTTCGGCCTCGCCATCGCGCTGGCCGTCCCGCTGGGGCTCGTCATCGGCTGGTACAAGCCGGTGGCCGACCTGCTCACCCCGCTGCTCGAACTGTTCCGCAACACCTCGCCGATCGCCCTGCTGCCGGTGTTCATCCTGATCCTGGGCCTGGGCGAGTCCTCCAAGGTCGCCTTCGTGCTGTACGCCTGCGCGTGGCCGATCCTGCTCAACACCGTCAGCGGCGTGAAGACCGTGGAGCCGATGCTGATCAAGTCGGCCCGGTCCATGGGGCTCGGCCCGGTCACGCTGTTCCGCAAGGTCATCCTGCCCGCGGCCGTGCCCACCATCTTCACCGGCATCAGGCTCGCCGGGGCGTACTCGATCCTCGTGCTGCTCATCGCCGAGATGGTCGGCGCCAAGGCCGGGCTCGGCTACCTCATCAACGACGCCCAGGCCAGCTTCCGCATCCCCGAGATGTACGCCGGGATCATCACGATCTCCGTGGTCGGCCTCTCGTTCAACCTGCTGCTGCTCCTCGTCGAGCGCCGCTTCTCCACCTGGAGGACCACCTGATGTCCCGTCGTACGCTGCACCTGAACGCCTTCCTCATGGGGGTGGGCCACCACGAGGCCGCCTGGCGCCACCCCCGCACCGACCCGGCCCTGATCACCGACGTGCGGCACTACCAGCGGCTGGCCGCGATCGCCGAGCGCGGGAAGCTGGACTCGGTGTTCTTCGCCGACGGGCTCGCCCTGCAGGGGGACGTCCGGCACAACGCGCTCGGCTGGCTGGAGCCGCTCACGCTGCTCGCCGCGCTCGCGGCGGTCACCGAGCACGTCGGCCTGATCGCCACGGTGTCCACCACGTACAACGAGCCGTTCCACGTCGCGCGGAAGTTCGCCTCGCTCGACCACATCAGCGGCGGGCGGGCCGGGTGGAACATCGTCACCTCCGCCGGCGAGGCCGAGGCGCGCAACTTCGGCATCGAGCGCCCCGCGCACGCCGCGCGGTACCAGCGGGCCGGCGAGTTCCTCGACGTGGTGACCAAGCTCTGGGACAGCTGGGAGGACGACGCCGTCCTGCGCGACCGCGACGCCGGGCGGTACGCCGACTCCGGGAAGATCCACGCGATCCGGCACACCGGGGACCACTTCGGCGTCACCGGCCCGCTCAACATCGCCCGGCCGCCGCAGGGGCACCCGCTGCTCGTGCAGGCCGGGTCGTCGCAGGACGGCATGGAGTTCGCGGCCCGGCACGCCGAGGCCGTGTTCACCGCGCAGCAGACCCTGGAGGACGGCCAGGAGTTCTACGCGGACCTCAAGGGACGCCTCGCCAGGTACGGCAGGCGGCCCGAGCAGGTCGTCGTGCTGCCGGGCATCTCGCCGGTCATCGGCTCCACCGAGCGGGAGGCGCTGCGGCTGGAGAAGGAGCTGGAGGACCTGATCATCCCGGCTTACGGCCTGGCGCAGCTCTCCCAGATGACCGGCATCCACCTCGGCGAGGACGACCTGGACAGGCCGCTGCCCGACGTCGGCGTGGAGACCGAGGGCGCGCAGAGCCGCCGCAGGCTGGTGGTCGAGCTGGCCCGCCGGGAGGACCTCACCGTGCGGCAACTGCTCGGCCGCCTGGCCGGCGGGCGGGGGCACCGCGTGGTGGCGGGCACGCCCGAGCAGATCGCCGGCCAGATCCAGCTCTGGTTCGAGAACGGCGCCGCCGACGGCTTCAACATCATGCCGCCGATCCTCCCCGACGGGCTGTCGCTGTTCGTGGACCACGTGGTGCCCGAGCTCCAGGCCCGGGGCCTGTTCCGCACCGAGTACACCGGGCGCACCCTGCGGGAGAACTACGGCCTTGACCGTCCCCCGTCCCGCTTCGCCCGTGAGGACGGCGCCGGCGAGCACCGGGAACTCGTGGTGGCGTCATGAGCGGCCTGGTCGCGCTGATCGGCAACCCGAGGCCGGGGTCGAGGACCCGCACCGTGGCGCTGCGGGCCGCGGAGGTGGTCGGCGGGCGCGCCGGGCTCACCGAGCCGCTGGAGGTGGTGGACCTGTCGGCGCTCGGCCCGCACCTGCTGTCCCCCACGCCGTCGCCCGGGGTGGAGGTGGCGCTGGAACTGGTGGCGGGCGCCCGGGTGCTGCTGGTCGCGAGCCCTACCTACAAGGCCACCTACACCGGGCTGCTCAAGGCGTTCGCCGACCGGCTGCCGCCGCGGGCGCTGCGCGGCACCGTCGCGCTGCCGCTGCTGGTCATGGGCGACCCCCGGCACGCCCTGGCCGTCGAGGTGCACCTGCGGCCACTGCTGCTGGAGCTCGGCGCCACCGTGCCGACCCCCGGGCTCGCGCTGCTGGAGGCGCAGATCCCGGACCTGGACGCGGTGCTCGCCGAGTGGGCCGACCAGGTGGCTCCCCAGGTGGCCGCCGCGGGGCTGCGGCAGGGGGCCGGGGCATGACCGAGATCCTCCCCGGCCCCGCCGTGGACCCGGCGCGGTTCCGCCGGGTGCTGTCCGCGCACGCCGCCGGGGTCGTCGTCGTCACCGGGCAGACCGGCGGCATCCCCGCCGGGCTGACCGCCACGTCGTTCTCGTCGGTCAGCCTGGAGCCGCCGCTGGTGTGCTTCTACGTCGACCAGAACTCCACCACCTGGCCCAGGCTCAAGGAGGCCGAGCAGTTCGCGGTGAACATCCTGGCCGGGGACCAGGCCGAGCTCGCCGCGAGGTTCGCCCGCCCGGGTGTGGACCGGTTCGCGGCGCCCACCCGCTGGCGTCCGGGGCCGCTCGGCACGCCGCTGCTCGGGGACACCGCCGCCCACCTGCTGTGCGCGCCGTACACCAGCCTCGACATCGGGGACCACATCCTCGTCGTCGGCCTGGTCACCGACGCGCGGGTGCACACGCCCGACCATCCGCTGCTGTACCACCGGGGGCGTTTCGGGAGGTTCATGCCGCACGGCCGCTGACAGCGACGGGCTACACGTGTGTATAGTGTGCTGTACATGCGAGTAGGAACCTGTACAGATGTGGAGCGAGCATGGTGGCAGGCGCGTCCGGTGACCGCGCGGCGGAGGACCTGACGGCCCGCGCCCGCATCCGGGACGCGGCCCTGCGCCTGTTCGCCGAACGGGGCATCGACGGGGCCAGCATCCGGGACATCGCCGCCGAGGCGGGGGTGTCCTCGGGGCTGGTCCGCCACCATTTCGGCTCCAAGGAGGCGCTGCGCGACGCGTGCGACTCCTACGCCATGGACCGGCTGGACGAGATCCGCGGGGAGCTCTTCCGGGAGGGGCACATCAACTCCGGGTTCATGATCGAGACGCACCCGGCGGTGATGCGGCTGCAGCGGTATCTCGCGCGCTCGATGATGGACGGCTCGGACCGGGCCACGGCGATGTTCGACCGCAACCTCAGGCTGGGCGAGGAGTGGATCGCCCAGCAGGGGATCACCGTCACCGACCCGCGGGCGTACATGGGCGTGATGATGGTGATGCAGATGGGACTGTTCACCATGCACGAGCAACTGTCGCGCGTCCTCGGTGCCGACGTCCGCGAGACCGAGGGGTACGTCCGCATGGCGCGGGGCCTGGTGGATTTCTACTCGCACGCTCTGCTCAGCCCGGAGATCGCGGCGGAGCTGCACGCCACGCTGGAGCGGCTCCAGCATGGTTCCCCCACAGGAGGCGCGCGGCACACCGCGCGCCCGAAGGAGTACGACGATGACCGAGGCGATCCACGCTGAGGGCTTGGTCAAGACATTCGGCCGCACCCGCGCCCTCGACGGGCTGAACCTGTCGGTGCGGACCGGAGAGGTCCACGGGTTCCTCGGGCCGAACGGCGCCGGGAAGACCACCACCATCCGCATCCTGCTCGGCCTGATGCGGCCGGACGCCGGGACCACCCGGCTGCTCGGCGGCGACCCCTGGGCCGACGCCACCGAACTCCACCGCAGGCTGGCCTACGTGCCCGGCGACGTGACGCTGTGGCCGAACCTGTCCGGCGGCGAGGTCATCGACCTGCTCGGCCGGCTGCGCGGCGGGCTGGACAAGAAGCGGCGCGACGAGCTGCTCGAACGCTTCGACCTCGACCCCCGCAAGAAGGGCCGCGCGTACTCCAAGGGCAACCGGCAGAAGGTCGCGCTGGTCGCCGCGCTGTCCTCCGACGTCGAGCTGCTGCTGCTCGACGAACCGACCTCCGGGCTCGACCCGCTGATGGAGGAGGTGTTCCGCGAGGTCGTGCGTGAGGAGCTGCGCCGCGGGGACCGCACCGTGCTGCTGTCCAGCCACATCCTGTCCGAGGTCGAGGCGCTGTGCCACCGGGTCACCATCGTGCGCGAGGGCCGGGCCGTCGAGACCGGCACCCTGGACGACCTGCGCCACCTCACCCGCACCACCATCGACGCCGAGCTGTCCGCGCCCGTCACCGGGCTCGCCGAGTTGCCCGGCGTGCACGACCTGCGCGTCGACGACGGCCACGTGCGCTTCGACGTCGACGTCGACGCGCTGGACCCGGCGCTGCGCCAGCTCACCGCCGCGGGCGTGCGGAGCCTCGTGAGCAGGCCGCCGACGCTGGAGGAACTGTTCCTGCGCCACTACGAGCGTGACGGCGCCGCGGCACGGGAACCGGAGACCGCCCGATGAAGGCCTTCACGGGCACCGGCAAGCTGGCCCGTCTCATCCTGCGGCGCGACCGCGTGCTGACACCGATATGGGTGCTCATGCTCGGCGTGATCCCCGTCTCGTACGTGGCGTCGATCAACGAGCTGTTCCCCACGGCGCAGGCGCGCCAGGGGTACGCCGACGCCAGCACCGGCAACGCCGGGTTCATCGCGCTGTACGGCCCGCTGTCGGGGTCCGGCGTCGGTGAGCTGACCGCGTGGCGTGCCGGGTTCATCCCGGTCATGATCGGCCTGTTCAGCATCCTCACCGTCATCCGGCACACCAGGACCGATGAGGAGGCCGGCCGCCGCGAGCTGCTCGGCGCCACGGTGGTCGGACGGCACGCGGGTCTCGCGGCGGCCGTCCTCACCACGGTGGTGGCCAACGCGGTCCTCGGGGTGGTGCTGGCGCTCGGCATGCTCGGGCAGGGACTGCCCGCCACCGGGTCGTGGCTGTTCGGCCTGGAGTTCGCGGTGTGCGGCTGGGTGTTCACCGGCGTCGGCGCCGTGGCCGCGCAGCTCACCGAGAGCGCCGGCGGCGCACGGGCGCTCGCCATCGTCACCCTCGGCGTGGCGTACGTGCTCCGCATGACCGGGGACGTCAGCGCGCTGTCCGACGGGCCGCTGTCCTGGCTCACCTGGTTGTCGCCGATCGGCTGGGCACAGAAGATCGCCCCGTACAGCGGCGACACGTGGGCTCCCGGCGTGCTCGCCGCGGCCGTCTCCGTGCTGCTGGTCGTGGTGGCCGTCGCGCTCTCCGCGCGGCGCGACGTCGGCGCCGGCCTGCTGCCGTCCCGGCTCGGCCCCGCCTCGGCGGCGCCCGGGCTGCGCTCGCCGCTGGCGCTCGCCTGGCGGCTGCACCGCGGCCTGCTCGCCGGGTGGATCGCCACGTTCGCCGTGGTCGGCGTGCTGCTCGGCGGCGTCGCCGACAGCCTCGGCGACCTGATGGGCGACAGCCGCGAGATGAAGGACATCATGACGAGACTCGGTGGCGTCGCCGGCCTGGTGGACAGCTACTTCTCCGCCATGATGGGCCTGTTCGGGCTGATCGCGGCGGCGTACGGCATCCAGGCCACGCTGCGGCTGCGCGCCGAGGAGAGCGCCGGGCGGGCCGAGCCGCTGCTCGGCACCGCGGCGGGGCGGCTGCGCTGGGCGGGCAGCCACCTGGTGTTCGCCGCACTCGGCCCGGCCGCCGCGCTCGTCGCCTCCGGGCTCGGCCTCGGGGTGGGCTACGGGGCGAGCGCCGGCGACGTCGCCGGCCAGGTGTCCCGGGTGCTGCCGGGGGCGCTGGTGCAGTTGCCCGCGGTGTGGGTGCTGACCGCCGTGTCGGTCCTGCTGTTCGGCCTGCTGCCGCGCGCCGCCGCCGTGAGCTGGGGGGCACTCGTGTTGTGCCTGCTGATCAGCCTGGTCGGCGGCGCCATCGGGGTGGACCAGTGGGTGCTGGACATCTCCCCCTTCACCCACGTGCCCCACCTGCCCGGCGGCACGGTGACCGCCACCCCGCTGGTGCTGCTGGCGACCCTCGCGGCCCTGCTCACCGGCACAGGGCTCGCCGCACTGCGCCGCCGCGACGTGCCCGTCCTGTGACACCCGGGTGCCCGGCCCCGGCCGGGCACCCCGCCGGAGGCCCCGCGCGCAACACGAAAAGTGCATCAGCCAACGAACGCCTCATAGCTCCACAAAGTGCCTGAGCGTGACGGAGTCGTTGCACTGAATCATCGCCACGGCGTGCCGTCCGGCGGAATACTGGAAATCGTCCCGATGGTCCACGGCGCGCGGGGTGTGACGTAATGGACATGCTCATCACGACGGACGGCCCCGCCGACGATCTGCGCGACCTGTACATGTGGCTGACCGGCGAACCCGAGCTACGCGGCCAGGCCTCTCTCCGCGAACGCCCCCCGCCTCCCGGCGCCCTCGGCCCGGTCCTGGACGGCCTGCACGTCGCCCTGGGCTCCGGCGGCGCCGTCGCGACCCTCGCCGGCGTCGTCATCGCCTGGCTGAAGACCCGCCCCGCCGAGATCACGGTAAGGCTCAGACGCGGCGACGACGAGTTCGAGCTCACCGCCACCGGCGTGAAGTCCCTCGACGCGCCCGCGCTGGCCGACCTCACCAAGAGGGTCGCACAGGTCGCAGAGAAGTCTTTGACCTCCGGCGAGGACACCACCGGTTGAGCCCGGAAGGAGGCCCGATGGTGACCGGCCCGCTCTTGGCCTCGGCCGGAGCCCGGGTGCTCCTCGCGGGCTCCAGCCGGACCGCCCCCGGGTCGCGGCTGCCTCCGGTGGACGCGGTCCCGCGCACGCTCACGGACCTCGGCGACGCCCTGACCAGTCGAGCCGAACTCGACCCCGGCGGGCTCACCACCCTGCTCGACCCGGCCGGTCCTGGTGACCTGTCCCAGGCGCTGAACGACACGGCGCGGCAGGCCACCGACGTCATGGTCTTCTACTACATCGGCCACGGCCTGGCCGGCCCGGGCAACGAGCTGCACCTCGCCACCCGTGCCACCCGTGACCTCGGCGCGGGCGGCGCCCGGTACCAGGCGCTGCCGTACTCGGACGTCCGTGAGACCCTTTCCCAGCGTTGCCGGGCCCCGCTGGTGCTGGTGGTCCTGGACTGCTGCTTCGCGGGCCGGGCCGGCGGCGTCACCGGCAGCGCCGCCGACGACGCGTTCGACAGCACGCGCTGGGCGGGCGCCTACCTGCTGGCCTCGGCCGGGCGGGACGGCCCCGCCTGGGCCCCGTCCGGCCACCCGCACACGGCCTTCACCGGTGAACTGATCACCCTGCTGAGGGACGGCGACCCGGCGGGCCCTCCCGAGCTGACCCTGGACGCGGTCTACCGCTCGCTGGCCCGCACCCTGCCCGCCAAGGGCTTCCCCCGCCCCCGGCGGCAGGCCGCCGACCTCGGGGACCACCAGGTGCTCGCCGCCAACGCCGCCTACCACCCGCCCGCCGCCCCGCCGCTACCCGGCCCGGCGGACACCGGCGACAGCCCGTACCGTGGCCTCACGTCCTACGGCCCACAGGACGCCCGGTTCTTCTTCGGCCGCGACGAGCTCACCGCCACGTTGCTCTCCCGTATCACGGCGTCGCCGGACGTCCCGGTGGTGGTCACCGGCCCGTCCGGCTCGGGCAAATCCTCGGTCCTGCGCGCTGGCCTGCTGCCCGCGCTGTCCCGCGCACCAGGCCCCCGCCCGCTCTGCGTCGTGCTCACCCCGGGCACCGACCCGGTCGGCGCTCTCGCCCACCGTCTCGCCGGCGTCGTGCGCGGCGACGAGACACGGCTGCGCGCCCGCCTGGACGAGGGCGGCTCCCCCGCTGAGGGTCTCGCCGATGCGTTGCGCGGCTCGGGCGCGGAGGGGCTCGTCGTGCTGGTGGACCAGTTCGAGGAGCTGTTCACCGTCTGCGAGGACGAGAGGCAGAGAGGTGTGTACATCCGCGCCCTGACCGCCCTCTGCGCCGCCTCGGACGCGGGCACGGCTGTCACCGTGGTGCTCGGGCTGCGGGCGGACTTCTTCGGGCACTGCGCGCGGTACCCGGCGCTGGTGGAGGCGCTCCGGAGCCCTGAGGTCGTGCCGCCGCTGACCGTGGCACAGTTGCGGGAGGTCATCGAGCGGCCCGCGGCGCTCAGTGGCCTGACCTTGCAGGACGGGCTCGCCGACCTGCTGCTTGACGACATCGGCGCGGATTCCGGCGGTACGCTCCCGCTGCTGTCCCACGTGCTGCTCGCCACCTGGCGGCACCGCGAGGGCGCCGTGCTCACGCTCGCCGCCTACCGCGCCACCGGCGGCCTGAGCCGCGCCCTGGCCAAGACTGCCGACGACACCCTGACCCGCCTCGGCCCGGACGGCGAGGACATGGCACGCCGGGTGTTGCTCCGCATGGTCCGCCTCGGTGACGGCACCGAGGACACCCGCCGCCGGGTCCCTCTGGCCGAGGTCCTGCCGGACGGCGAGGAGGGGCACGCCGCCAAGGTGCTCGCCGCGTTCGTGGACTCCCGCCTGGTGACCGCGGGCACCGGCACCGCCGAGATCGCCCACGAAGCCCTGCTGCGCCACTGGCCGCGCCTGCGCGCCTGGATCGACGCCGGCCGCGCCGGCCTGCTCGTCCGTCAACGCCTGGAGGACGCCGCCACGGCCTGGGACCGCGAGGGCCGTCACCCGGCCATGCTGGACCGGGGTCCCCGCCTGGAGGCCGCCGCCGCATGGGTCCGCGACACCGCCGGGCGCGAGCTGAGCCCGCTCGCCCACGAGTTCCACCAGGCGGGCCTGCGCGCCCGCGACACCGACGTGCTCGCCACCCGCCGTCGCGCCCGTATCCGCGGCCAGGTGATCGCCACGCTCGCCGTACTGCTCGCCCTCACCCTCGGCCTCGGCGCCCTCGCCGAGACGGCCCGCCGCAGAGCCGACGCCGAGCGCGACACGGCCTTGGCCAAGAACGTCGCCACCCGCGCGACCGAGCTACGCAGATCCGACCCGGTCACCGCGATGCGGCTGAGCGTCGCCGCCCATTCCATCTCCGCGAGCGCGGAGACCGACTCGGCACTGTTCGGTTCCCTGACCCAGCCGGAGCTATCGGTGTCCAGGCCGCCCGGTGGCCGGGTCACGTACAGCGCCGACATGCGGGTAATGACGGTGATGAACCAGGAAGGCACCCACCTGTACGAGGCGGGCGGTCGCCGTCTCGCCACGCTCGCCGGCGTCCCGGCCGATCAGGTGGTGTCCGCGGTGCCGGGCACGGACGGGCGGACGGTCCTGCTCGGGTTCCTGGACACGATGGGCCGCTACACCGTCTGGGACACTCGTACCGGGCGCCGCACCGACGACCTCCCTGGACGGCTGCCCCGGTTCGCCGATGACGGCAGGTCGCGGATCGCCGACACCGGAATCGAGGAGCGAGTGCTGCCGGGACCGGACTTCACACCCGTCGCGGGCATGCCTACGGGTGGCAGGGCCGACGTGAGCCCGCGGGGTGACCTCGCCGCCGTGTACACCGATGACGGATACGTCGAGTTGTGGCGTCTCTGGCCGCGGCGGGAACGAGTCGCCCGTCTCGGCGCCGGCGGGAGGGGCGCCGCGCGCCGCGGACTGGTGCTGCGCGACATGACACTCAGCGCCGACGGTCGCCGGGTGGCTCTCGCCGCCGCGCAGGACGGCGTGCTGGTGCTGGACGCGCGGCGGCCCGCGGATCCGCGGACCGCTCCCGTCGGCGGCGAGGGAGAGGCCTACGCCATGGAACTGGCCGTGTTCAGTGGCAACGGCGCCGTGCTGGCCACCGCGGACGGTTTCTCCGTCCAACTGCGCGACCCGGTCACCTTGGAGGTTCTCGCGAGATTCTCCTATCCCGGCTTCGAACCGATCAGCCTCGCTTTCGGCCCCGGTGACCGTGTGCTGATGATGGGAGACACGAACGGTACCGTGCGCGTCGTGGACGTGGCGGCGCTCACGAGCCCACCCGTTCTCGGCGGGGAGGCCCCGAGCGTGGGCGCGCGGTACAGCGCGGACGGCGCGGTGCTCGCCACGATGACCGCGGGCGCGGTCACGTTCTGGGACCATCGCGTGGGCCGCCGTCTCGGTACGGTCCCCGGGCCGTGGGAGACCGAGTGGCGGAGTCTGGACAGGACCAACGTCGTCGTTCCCGCGATGGCCTTCAGCCCCGACGGACGCACTCTCGCCGTCCCACGGTCCGACACAGCGGTCGCTCTGATCGACGTCGCGACGGCGCGGGTCCGAGATGTGATCGAAGTGCCCGTGGAGGGCGAGTATCCGGTCGAGCTGCTCGCGCTCGCCTTCAATCCCGTGGACGCCGGTACCCTCGCGATCTCCATGTCCGACAACAGGGTGAGACTGTGGGACGTGGTCTCCCACCGGGAGAAAAGGACGATGACCAGCGACGTGGTCATCACGACCATGGTGTGGAGCCCGGACGGTAAGGTACTCGCGCTCGGTCACCCTTCGTCCACCCGGCTGTGGCGGCCCGCTGCGGGTGACACGAGTCTGCCGTTCCAGCAAGAGGCGAGCAGCGAGCCGTTGGCGTTCAGCCGTGACGGGGCGCGGCTGGCCGTGCGCGGGGAGAACGACTGTAGCTGCGAGAACCAGATCGCCGCCGAGGTCGACGCGCGGGTATGGCTCTGGGACCCCGCCACCCGCTTGCCGGTGTATCCGCCACTGGCCGGGCATGAGGACACGGCCGTCGCCGCCGCGTTCTCCCCGGACGGGAAACTGCTGGCCACCGCCGGCGCGGATGCCACCGTGCGTCTGTGGGACACCCGCACCCACCGGCCCGTCGGGGAACCCGTGACCGGATTCACCGGCGCCGTGCTCGCGGTGACCTTCGACGACGGGGGCCGCACCGTGTCCGCGGTCGACGCGCGAGGGACGGCGCGGACCGTACCCGTGAGCCCCGGCCGCCTGCTGCCGGCCGTATGCGCCCGCGCGGGCGGCGGACTGTCCGAACGGGACTGGGATGCGCTGATCCCTGACCTGCCGTACCGGCCCACCTGCCTACGACCGTGAGCGAATGATCTCTTTCACGTCCTGGTGGTTGAGGGAGAAGACGACGCGCAGGGCGCCGTCGCGGTACAGGCGGGACAGGACCGCGCGAATGTCATCGGGCGACCGCGCTCAGGGCCGCGGCGAGGCGGGCGAGGTCGAAGCCTTCGAAGTGGCCGAAGACGTGTTTGCGTACGCTGCGGAGGTGGGTGGGCCAGGCTTCCTCCAGGCGGGCGAGGCCCGCGTCGGTGAGGACGGCGTTCCAGCCGCGGGCGTCCTCGGGGCACTTGGTGCGCTGGATGTAGCCGCGTTCCTCCATGCGGGTGACCAGGCGGGTCATGCCGCTCAGGGAGAGTTCGTTGGCGGTGGCCAGTTCGCTCATGCGCATCATGCGGTGCGGGGCCTCGGACAGGTGCATGAGGGTCGTGTACTCGGTGAGGGTGATGCGCTGCTCGCGGACCAGGTCGGCGTCCAGGGCGCGCGGCAGGCCGAACATCACCTGGCGCAGTGCCCTGAGCAGGGCTTCTTCGTCGGCGGTCAGGGGGATGACGGGCTGTTCTGTGACAGCGGACATAGGACCAGTGTAGTTGCTTGACGAAGAAAGGATGCTATGTTGCTTGACGAAGCAAGTTCTCACTAGCGAAAGAAGCACCACCGATGACCAGGATCGGGATCATTCTTGGCAGCACCCGCCCCGGGCGTAACGGAGAGGCCGTCGCCCGCTGGGTGTACGACGTCGCCCGGCAGCGGACCGACGCGGAGTTCGAGCTCGTCGACCTCCAGGACTACAAGCTGCCGCACCTCGACGAGGCGTACCCGCCGTCGTTCGGCCAGTACACCCAGCCGCACACCCTGGAGTGGGCCGCCAAGATCGACTCGTTCGACGGTTTCGTGATGGTGACCCCGGAGTACAACCACTCCACCTCCGGCGCGCTGAAGAACGCCATCGACTACCTGTTCCGCGAGTGGAACAACAAGGCCGTCGGCTTCGTCAGCTACGGCGCCGTCGGCGGCACCCGTGCCGTGGAGCACCTGCGCCTGATCGTCGGTGAGCTGATGATGGCCGACGTGCGCTCCCAGGTGGCCCTGTCGCTGCACACCGACTTCGAGAACTACAGCGTCTTCAAGCCCGCCGGCCACCACCTCGACGCCCTCGCCACCACCCTTGACCAGGTCGTCGCCTGGAGCAGGGCCCTCGCCCCGCTCCGCGTCGCCGTCTGAGAATTCCCCGCTCCCGCCGGCGTCCTACAGGCGGGACGCCGGCGGGAGCGGGGGCCAACCGGCGGGGTCAGGTCCACGGGGTCACGACGCGGACCACCGGCGGGCCCGGATGCCGTCCTGGTGCCGGGTGCCGGGTGCCGGGTGAACGCGGAGGATCAGCCGGTCGTGGCCTCGTTCAGGGTGAACGGGACGGTCGCCCGTGGGGTGCCGTTGACGATGATCTCCAGGAGGCGGGGGCCTGGGGGTTCGGTCCTGGTGGTGACCGGCCTGAAGGAGTGGGACTTGGTCAGCGTGAAGGTCTGGCCTGGGGTGGTCGCGGTGCGTTGGCCGAGGTGGAAGACGCGGCGGGAGCCGTCGCGGCGGACCGCGTAGCGGAGGACCAGGGGGCCGGGGGACGCGGCGGCGACGGTGGCGGTGAAGCGGAGGTGGCCGCCCACCTCGACCTGGTCGGCGGCCAGGGACACGGTCTCGACCGAACCCTCGCCGGGGGCGGCGCCGACGAGGGTGAGGGCACCGGGGTGGCCGGAGCGCAGCAGGCCGCGGACGGCGTGGCGCAGCACGGCCTCCACGTGGGAGCCACCCTCGGCGCGCCAGCGGGCCAGGGTGCGGACCGCGAACTCGGGGTGGTCCTTGGCGATGTCGTTCACGTGGTTGGCGACGGACCTGCGGACGTACTCGCTCGGGTCGTCGCGCAGGCGGTCGAGGATCGGCACCGTGGGGCCGGGCTCCATCAGCCACCGCACCCGGGCCCCCCACGGCAGCCGGGGCCGCGAGCCCTCGGAGGCGAGCCGCCGCAGATGCTCGTCGCCGGAGCCGGCCCAGCCGCGCATGACGCGCAGCGCGTCCTCACGGTGGTGGTCGAGGTAGGGGCGGACCGCGAACTCCCCGGTGGCGTGCGGGGTGAGCACGGCCAGGGTGCGCATGGCGTCGTCGAGGTGGCCGAGCCCGTTCGCGCCGACGTACTCGGTGGCGGGCCACCCGCTCCACATGTCCAGCCGCACCAGCCCCGCGCTCTCGCGCACGATCGCCGCGGCCTCGGGGAAACGCGGCGGCAGGACGGCGCCGAGCACCTTGGCGACATGGCGCACCCGATCCTTGAGCTCCAGCCCGTCCAGCCCGGCCCCGGCCTCCCGCACGAAGCGTTCCCGCGGGAACGCCGGCCACGCGGCGGTGAGCCCGTCGGCGAGAAGCCCTGCCGACGCGGCGTTGATCAGCTCTTTCAGGGGTTGCGCCATGGCAGCCACGTTCCCACGCGCCACCGACAGTTCCGCGACCGAGGTCAGAGGGGGTAGTCGGTCGTGCGCAGCAGGGTCAGGACGGCGCGTTCCACGGGGCCGTGGGTGGCGAGGCGGCCGTCGCCGGTGTCGGAGCCCAGTTTGGTGAGGGCCCGGTCTATGGTGCGGCCCTTCTCGTACGCCGCGATGACGCGGGGGTCGACGTAGGACGCGCGGGCCACGGCGGGGGTGTTGCCCAGGTAGTCGGCGACCTCGCGGATCACCCGGGTGACCGCCTTGGCGCGGGCACGCGCCGAGCGGGCGCGGACCGACACGGCGAGGCCGACGGCGGCGAGCACGGTGGCGTGCCAGGTGCGGAAGTCCTTGGCCGTCGCTTCGAAGTCCAGCGTGTCGCGCAGGTACTCGTTGATGTCCTCGCTGCGCACGTCCACCCACCGGCCGTCGGCCTTGTAGCGCAGCAGTTCCCCCGGCTCGTCCTCCGCGCGCCGCAGCGCGGTGACGACCTTGCACACCTCCGGGTCGGTGATCTCCACCTCACGTGGTTTGCCCCCCTTGGCGGGGTACGAGCACAACACCCGGCCGCGTGAGCAGGTGACGTGCTCCCGGCGCAGGGTGGCGAGGCCGAACGACTCGTACGACTCCCCGCCGACCCGGAAGAACCCGCTGTCCAGCATGCGGGCCGCCGCCGCGAGCACCCGTTCCCGGGTCATGCCGCGCTGCGTCAGGTGGTCGGCCACCCGGTCGCGGAACTTCGGCAGCCTCTCCGCCATCCGCGCCACCCGGTCGAACTTGATCTTGTCCTGCTCGGCACGCCACACGTCGTGGTAGCGGTACTGCCGCCGCCCCGCCGTGTCCGTGCCCACGGCCTGGATGTGGCCGTCCGCCGACCGGCAGATCCACACCTCCGACCACGCGGGCGGCAGCACCAGCGCCTTGATCCTCGCCAGCGTGGCCCGGTCGCGCACCGGCCGCCCGTCCGAGTAGAAGTACCGGAACCCGCGGCCCTTGCGCCGCCGGACGATCCCCGGTTCGGCGGGATTACTGTGCCGAAGCTCGCTCACCCGCCTCCCCTACCCCGAAACCGGCTGCCCATTTCCGGGAAAACGGGTAGGGGGACCGCGCAGACACCGATACGGGGAGCATGTGATGCATCTGAATCTGGCCGGACGGACCGCGCTGGTCAGCGGGTCCACCCAGGGCATCGGGGCCGCCATCGCCGCGGGGCTGGCCCGCTCGGGCGCCCGGGTGGCGGTCAACGGGCGGAGCGAGGCGGGCGTCGAGGAGGCCGTCACCCGGCTCGCCGAGCAGGTCCCGGACGGCGACTTCGTGCCCGTCCCCGCCGACCTCGCCACCGAGGAGGGCGCGGCCCGCGCGCTGGACCTGCTGCCGGACGTGAACATCCTCGTCAACAACCTCGGCATCTTCGAGGCCCGCCCCGCCCTGGAGATCACCGACGCCGAGTGGCGACGCTACTTCGAGGTCAACGTGCTGTCCGCGGTCCGCCTCACCCGCGCGTACCTGCCCGGCATGGTCCGCCGCGGCTGGGGCCGCGTCCTGTACATCGCCAGCGACTCGGCCGTGGTCACCCCCGCCGAGATGATCCACTACGGCACCTCCAAGACCGCCCTCCTGGCCGTCAACAGAGGCTTCGCCAAAGAGGCCGCAGGCACCGGCGTCACGGTCAACGCCGTCCTCGCCGGCCCCACCCACACCGGCGGCGTGGAGACCTACGTCTACCAACTCGTCGACCCCGGCCTCCCCTGGGACGAGGCCCAGCGCCTCTTCATGCGCGAACACCGCCCCCTCTCCCTCCTGCAACGCCTGATAGAACCCGAAGAGATCGCCAACATGGTCGTCTACCTGGCCTCCGACCACTCCTCCGCCACCACCGGCGGCGCTCTCCGCGTGGACGGCGGCTACGTGGACGCCATCATCCCCTGACGATCCTCGCTCCCTGGGCCGGGCGTCCCGGATCGGGGATGGGTCCGCCCTGGTGCCAGCGGGCGTACGTCGTGGTGAACGTCGACTCGTAGAAGCCGGTGCCCGCGACGGGGACCTTCCAGGTGAGCCGGAACATGGACGGGAGGTCGGACTCGTCGATGGTGACGGTGTAGGAGAGGTAGGTCTTGTCGACGGCTTCCAGCCACGAGGTGAAGAGCTGGTGCAGGTCGCCTCCCGCGGAGCTCATCGCGATGCTCGCCGAGTACGTGCGGCCGGAGCGCCGTACGCCGCGGCTTGAGGCGATGAGTTCCAGGACGGTGAGCACGGAGCCGGTGGCGACCACCATCGACGCGGCGTCGGCGTAGGGAGGGCGTTCCTTGTCACCGGGGGAGGGGTACAGGTCGAACTTCTTCCTCCCGTGGTCCAGCGCGTAGCCGGTGGTGCCGAGCACGACCACCCGCTCCTCGGCGCTCATGCCGCCGCCGCGCAGGCGCATGTCGTAGCCGGTGCGGCTGGAGCCTTCGCCGCCGTGGACCAGCCGTCCGGACGCGTGGGCGGACGCACTGCTCTCGGCGAAGACGCCCGTGAAGGTGAAACTCGCGACGGGCCGTGCGGTCACGGCGGTGTCGATGGCGGCGGCCAGCTCGATCGCGTCCCCGGGAGGCGGCGCCGCGGACGGCGACGCGCTCGCGCTGCTCCGGTGCGCCAGAGGCGTGGCGGACGGCGACGGCTCCCGTCCCCGGGAGGCGGCGTACGCCAGCACCGCCGCGCCGCCGCCCACCGCGACGTCGCCGCGTACGTGATGGTCGAGCCCCAGGCGAACACGTCTGCTTTCGGCCCGATGCGTTCACCGGTGAAGTGCTCGGGCGCCATGTACGCGGGCGACCCGGCCGCTCCTCCGGTCGTGGCCGACGCCCCGGTCAGCCGCGCGATCCCGAAGTCGATGACCCGAGGCCTGTCCACCCCGATCAGCACGTTCCCCGGCTTGAAGTCCCGGTGCACCACCCCCGCCCGGTGGATCGCCGCGAGCGCCCTGATCGTCGTGATGGCCAGCCGGTGCAGCCCCGCCCCGTGCCGCGGCCCCCGCGTCTCGATCACATGCTGCAGGGTGGGCCCGTCGACGAACTCACTGGCGATGTACGGCGGCTCGCTCACCTTCCCCCAGCCGGGAGACGATCTGGAAGCTCCCCACCCGCCGCGGGTCCCCTGCACGCAACGACCCGCCGCCCACAGGCGTCCCACCGTCCCCCGCCGAAGACCCACTCTCGGATGGACACCAGTCTGTAGCACAACTTCCCTCATAGCGGTGTCTTCCCCATGAGATCAGTCGAGACCTGGACCGCCTTCCCGGCGGCGATAACTCTTTTGCGGGGATCTATCACCTTCAGACGAAGTTCGTGGTGGGAAGAACCCACAACCTGGATGTGCAGTTCGGCGCCGTCGTTGGTGCGGCAGGCCGTGTCGCTCTCTTCGCCGATGTTCATCGACAGGGCGCGTCCGGGCCGGATTCTGGAGTCCGTGAGGAGGAAGACGCACTCATGGCCGTTCTGGCGATGGACGACGAGGCGGCCGGAACCCGTGATCTCCGAGGCCCCGGGCTGGATGTACAGGTCGATCTCGTGCGTGCCGACATCTGGGTAATCGAGGTGCCCCGTCCAGTGGCCCTCCTGGGCCAGCAGGGCGATCTGCCGGGCGACGAAGGGATAAGCCAGGGTTCCGCCGATGACGACGCCGAAGGTGGCCAGCATGCCGGCGAACAGCACACCGCAGAGGTAGCGCAGGCCCCGGCGCCGCCGGCGGCGGGACGGGAGGAGCACGGCGAGCAGGACGGTGCCGCCGCCGATGACCAGCATGCCGATACGTACCTGGGGTGAGGGCACGGGGTCCATCTCGACGATACCGGCGATCTTGACGGGCAGGTTGAGGCAGCCGGCGACGAAGAGTCCGAACCCGAGGCCGGCGAGGCACACACGGACACTGTCCACGGGGCGCTCCAAGTGATGCTTGTCCGAGGCGGGAGGATGGCTAGGCAGGCTGTTTCGGCTTCTCCTCCTGGTGGCGCAGCCATTGGCTCGCCGACTCGGTGAACGCGGGGTTGCGCATCGTGTCGGCGACGGCGTTCAGGTACAGCGCCTCGCAGACCCGGTAGGGCGTGCTGGTGGCGTCGATGTACGCCTGCCAGCGCTCCTCGTGCCGCGTGATCCTCTTCCCCGTGAGGCTGAGCGTGTACTCGTCGCGCTTCCTGCGGCCTTCGAGGCTCGCCAGCGAACGCTCCAGTTTCCTGCGCTCGCGCTGGAGGTCGGCGAGCTTCGTGGCGTACGGGTTCTCGCCGAGATAGCCAAAGGTGAAGGCCACGACCCCGCTGATCGTCATGAGACCGGTGAACAGCAGGGTCACCGGGACGCGGCCGAGGCCGAGCGCGTCAACCGTCGACGCCACCTGCTGGAGGGTGATGGAGTCGACGGTGGGCACGAACAGCACGGCCGTGCGCAGGACGGCCAGCAGCCACACCCCCGTGCCCCAGCCGGCGAGGGCGATCAGCATGCTCGGCAGCAACGGCGAGCGCCAGCCCTCGATGGTCATGCGCTTGGTCCATCCGCCGGCCAGGTGTGGCGCTATGAGCATCGCCCCCGCGGTGCCGATCACGAAGGCCCACGTCATCACGGGGTTCTCGCCCAGGTACAGGAACGTCGCGTACTGGATGGGCAGTTCCACGGCCACGAGGAGGGCCAGCATGGCGAAGCGCGCCACCCCGCCGACCACACGCCGCCGGAGCGTGCGCGTGGGTTCAGCCCACCGCCGGCCCGCGTGGCCGGCGCCCTCCGGCACACCGTCGGAGGTGACCTGCTCGCCGCTGAGAACACGCTGGATGTCCTCTTCCTGCGTGCGCAGCCGGTCGATCTCGTCCGTGGTGCGCCTGGCCCGCTCCTGGTGCTTCTTGAGGTCGGACTCGGTGACCGCGACACGTCTTTCGAGACGTTCCATGTCGCGCATCTGGCGGACCCGCTCGTGCGCCATGGCCTCAAGGCGCCGTGCTTCCAGCGTCGCCAGGTAGGGCGGGCGGCTGCCCGTGGACAGGCTCCACTCGTCGTACATGCCGGACTTGCCGTCGCGCACACCGTTCTTGCTCGCCTCCTCGCGGAGCGCCTTGATCTCGGCGGGCGACGGAGGTTCCTTCGGAGTCGGCCCTCCGTAGGGGTCGTCCTCCATGTCCATCTCCATCTCCCGGGCTTCGAAGTCCCCGGTGTCCAGGTAGGACATCAGCCGCCACCAGAAGGCGCGGCGCTGGTTCTGGCCCAACGGGCCCTCCTCGTCTCAGACGTAGGTCGCCGGCCGTGCGCCGGCCTTCTCGAAGACCAGGTTCCAGAAATCCCTGAGCTGCTGGTGGCGCTCGACCTTCTTCGTGACCTTGATGCCGAAGCCGATGATCAGGATGTGCGTCCCGTGCAGCCGCGGGAGGCGATTGGTCCGCTCAAGGTCTGTGACGATGGCCTGCCGCCGGTCCGGAGTGTCGATCTTCGCCTTGTAGAGGTTCAGCTCCTTGGTGTTCTGCGCCATGTCGCTGATCACGAGGACCTTCGCCGCGTTGTCGAACGGTGCCGTCTGCCGGGCGATCTCGGACAGGGCGCCGATGATGTCGGACCCGGTCCTGGTGTCTTTCTCGGCGAGCGCGCACTCCAGCAGACGGTTCATGGTGGCGACAGCGGCGCCGCGGCGCAGCAGGTTGATCTGCTGCGCCTTGTTCGGGTTGTCCTGCGGGTTGTCCCGTGGTCCGGCGACGAGTTCCATCGGCTGTTCCCGGCAGTCGGAGCTGCCCACGACGCCGCTGATGACGCCGAAGGCCACCCGGTCGCACGTGGCGAGGAACTTCGGCACCTCTTTCTGGATCTTCCCGGGGACGTCGGTGTGGCCGCTGAAGGAGGTCGAGTCCACGACGATGCCGCAACTGCGGACCGGCGCGGCCACGGGTGCCGAGCATCCGCCGGCGGCGAGCGCGAGGCACGTGACGAGCACGCCGGCGACCGGTGCGCGCATCAGGCCGCTTCTCCTTCACCCGGCGCCGGGGAGTCCTGCTCCCGTGGCGGTGGTACGGCGGCGAGGTGGCGCAGGGCCTCCTCCACGACGCTCCGGATCTTCGGCGAGAGCAGGGAGAGATGGTCCCCGGACAGCACCAGCCGCTCCTCGGTGCCCTGGGGTTCGATCTCGGCGGGCGTCCAGACCGGCAGCCGGGTGTCGACGCGACCCCGTCTGCGCCTGCGGACGAGGTACGCGCGGTCCAGCGCCTCGTGGTAGCGCGCGACCATGCGGTTGGACCACCCGGTCACCTCGTACATCTCGGTGCGCATCCTGCTGATGGCGGTCTCGTAGACGGCGAGCTTGCCGGTCATCTCCTGTCGCGCGGCGGCGAGCTCTTGATCCATGGCCCGCCGTTGCGTGCCGGACGACTTCTCGTGGCGGGCGGTGATGACGTCCTCCGCCGTCAGCGGGAACCTGCGCCCGGTTCCCGGACCCGTGCCGGGGGAGTCGAGAGCCTCCAGCCGGCGGGCCAGGTCGTTGACCTTGCCGGCCGCCAGGAGCAGCGCCCCCTGTTCCTTCTTGCTGCTGCGGATGAAAGCCTTCATGATGCGGGCACGCCGGCATTCGCTCTCGTGCGCCAGCCCGCGGATGAATCTCGTCCACTGCCGGGAATCCCCGTCCTGGTTTCCCATGGTGAAGTGGTCATAGGGAACCCCGAGACGTCCATCCCGCCGTCCGGCGCGGGCGGCCCTGTACTGTTTGGCCGGTCGCCACCACACCGGGGGCATCCCGGGATTCCGTGAGTTCTGCACCTGTCACCACTCTTTCCTCGCGGTATGCGCCCCGAAGACGCGCCGAGAGCGGCATCCGGGGGCCCTCCATCGGCTTTTGGCCGATTCTTTTCGTGCTGTACAACGGGCTTTCCGTGGCCCGCGTTCCGCGTTCGTGAGAATTCGGAAGAACTTCGATTGAAGGCGATCTTGGCCCGGTAAATGCATGCTTGCGGAGTCGATTGCCATAAAAGATGTGTACCGCCGGATACTTGCAGCTCGCTTGCGAGATCATGCGGATGATTGCCGGCCGGGCGGGTGTACGAAAAGCATTCAATTCCCTTATTGGGGTAAATACCCGATAAACTCCCAAGACACGCATAGCACTCTAAAAACCGGCATTTACTGACCAAAGCCTCGGCTGAATGTCTGGTATGTCCGGGATGGCCGGTCGCGCGGCGTACCTGACTGATGAACCCGTCGGACGTCAGCGAGCTTGTCTGGCTCCGGTGGCGCTGTGACTCTCGCGGCACAGGTGTGGGAGCGGTAACACGTGGGGAAGCGGGTGCCGCATGGCGGGCAGGCGACCCGGCCGAGCAGGCCGTTGAACGCCGGACCGGTCGGTTCCGATCAGTTCCGATCGGTACGATGGCTGGGTGGAGGCCTGCTCATGACGGTGTCCGACCCGCCCGGCCCGCTGCCGTACGAGCGCCGCGCGCAAGTGGTCGACCTGCTGCGGCGGCGCGGCGTGGTCCGTGTCAACGACCTCGCCGCCGAGCTGGACGTCTCGGTCATCACGATCAGGCGGGACATCGCGCTGTTGGCTTCCCAAGGCGTGATCCGCCGGGTGCGCGGCGGCGCCGTGCTGCACGAGCCCGGCGTGGACGACGACGCCGCGCCGCCGGACACCGGCGACCGTGCTCTCAGCGTCGGCATGGTGGTGCCGTCGCTCACCTACTACTGGCCGGATGTCATCCGGGGCGTGCGGGCCGCCGCCGGGCCGTCGTCCGCGCGGGTCGTGTTGCGCGGCGCCACCTACCAGGCGGACGACGAGCGGCGTCAGCTCGCGTGGCTGGTCGAGTCGATGGCGGTGGACGGCCTGCTGGTGGCGCCCACCACCACGGGTGAGGAGGGCGAGGCGCTGGTGCGGTGGCTGCGGTCCGCGGCCGTGCCGGTGGTGCTGCTGGAACGTGCCGCCACCGTGGGGCCGTACCGCGAGGCCATGGAGTCGGTGGTGAGCGATCACACGCTCGGCGCGGCCATGGCGGTGCGCCACCTCGCCACGCTCGGGCACCGGCGGGTGGGTGTGGTCACCTGCGCCGAGAGTCCGACCACCCCGCACGTGCGGCGCGGGTGGCGGCAGGCGTGCGAGGAGCTCGGCCTGGCCGGCGCGCCCGACGCGGACACGGTGGACCACGGGCACCCGTCGCTGCCCGAGGCGCTCGACGAGGTGCTCGACGCGTGCCTGGCCTCCGGCACCACCGCCCTGCTGATCCACTCCGACCGTGAGGCGATCGCCCTGGTGGAGCGGTGCCAGGCGCGGGGCCTGCGGGTGCCCGGCGACCTGAGCGTGGTGGCCTACGACGACGAGGTGGCCGAGTTGTGCGACCCGCCGCTGACCGCCGTGCGCCCGCCCAAGGACTCCGTCGGCCGCGCGGCCTTCGAGCTGCTCGCCGCGCGCCTCGCCGACCGGGACCGGCAGCGGGCCGCGCACCGCGTGGTCATCGCCCCCCGCCTGATCGTGCGCACGTCGTCGTCGGTGCCGCCCGCCCGGTCAGGCTGACGGCAGCTCCACGACGTCCTCGGTGCCGTCCGGCCAGGCCACCCTGGCGCGGACCTGGCCGCCCCACGTGACGGCCGGCGTGCCGTCCGGCGCGGCCCGGCCGAGGTGCACCAGCGCCGTGTACCACCGGCCCGGCTCCGCGTCCCCGGGGGTGGCGCACCAGGGCACGTCCGTCCACGGCCCGAGCGGTGTGCAGTCCGGTGCCCGTTCCACCCCGGACGTCTCAAGACCCGGTCCCGCGACGACGCGCGAGTGGACCGTCCGGTGCTCGTCCCCGGCGGGCACGGGCCAGCCGCCGGCGCGCAGCGGGCCGCACTCCGCGCCGTCCGCCGGGTCCACGCGGAAGAAACGGGCCTCCCAGGGGCCGCGGACGGCGGAGACCACCGTGATCCACGGGCCGAGGCGCACCGTGCCCGCGCGTGCGTGCCCGTGGTCCGGCCCCTCCTTCACCCGCGTCACCCAGTGGGCCCGCCAGCGGGACGCCCCGACCGGCGTGCCGGAGTGCAGGGTGCCGGTGCCCAGCACCGTGAAGCCGGTCCGGTGGCTCGGCTCGCCGCCGGGCCCGAGGAGCACCACCGACTGGTCCAGGGGACGGCCCGCGTGCTCGCCCGCGACGACCGGGAAGGTGGCGGTGGAGTAGCCGAGGCGGGCGTACAGCGGCGCGTCGGTCAGGTGCGCGCCGGGCAGCGCGTGGTCGGTGCCGTGGTTGACCACACGCACGACGCCGTCGGCGCGGGTGCCGCTGACCAGCCACCCGGGGGCCACGACGACGCGGTGGAAGTCACCCAGTTCCACCGGCAGCGGCTCCTCCACCGCGGTCCACACCGGGTGGTCCGCGGGCAGCGCCAGCCCGAACAGCCCCTTCGAGGCCCAGTACGGCGAGCCGGGGCCGGAGTACGTCTGGGCGATGGGCCGCCACGCGTGGTGCCACCCGAGGGTCAGCACGCCGTCGCCGTCCGGCGCCCCGCGGTCGGTGAAGTGGCGGGCGATCCCGGACGCGGCGCGGCGCAGCAGCCCGGGGGAGACGCCCGGCACCTCGTACCGGGCGCCGAGCCAGAACTGCGTGGCGGCGGCGAAGCGGTAGGTGAGGCTGCGTCCCTGCATCAGCGGGGAGCCGTCCGCGCCGACCAGGTGCAGCGCGTCCTGGAGGTACCGCGTGAGCCGCCGCAGGTAGTCCGGCCGCCGCGCCTGAGCCCGCGGGTCGCCCGCCGCCATCTCGGTCCAGAGCAGCGGGTAGAACTGCAGCGCCCACCCGGCGTAGTGGTCGTAGGAGCGTTCCGCGCCGTCGGAGTACCAGCCGTCCCGCCGCGCGAAGCCGTCGGAGAGCTCCAGCTTCGCGTCGATGTCCTGCCGCGAGTACGGCCCGCCCACGGAGGCGAGGAACTGCTCGACCACGATCTGGAACCACACCCAGTTGATCGGCGGGTACTCGGCGCCGATCGCGCCCGCCAGGTAGTCCACGACCCGTTCCCGCACGCCAGCGTCGAGGCGGTCCCACAACCAGGGCCGGGTCAGGTGCAGCACCAGGGCGATGGACGCGGCCTCGACCTTCGCCTGGCCGTGCTCCTCCTGCCGCACCCAGCGTTCGGGCGAGTGCGGGTCGGTGCCCGCGGCGATGCCCTCGGCGTACCACTCCATCAGCCCGAGCGGGTCGCGGCCACCCTCGCCCGCGACGCGGAACCCCGCGGCGAGGAACGTGCGGGCGAAGCCCTCGAGCCCGTCCACGTCGGCGCCGTAGCCGCCCGGCGGGCCGGGGAATGCGACGCGGGCGTGCGACGGGGAGGCGTAGCGGCGTGCGGTCGTCAGCAGGTTGTCGGCGAGGGACGCCCAGTGGTCGCGGGTCCAGCCGGTGTGGGGGGAGAGGTGTCGGTCGTCCGGTAAGCCCATGCGTCCTCCCGATCGCCGCGATCAATAACGATCAGGATGATACGTTATGCGCTTTTACTTAGTCTTGACATGATTGTAATGACCGGAAATGATCGGGCGCACTGGCCGGCGCTACCCGCGTGAGGGGGTCAGGTGACCGATCGACGACGTCCGCAGGCCCTGCTGGTCATGGACACCGGAAGCTTCCGCACCCAGTTCCACCTGCCGCAACTGCGGCGGCTGCGTGACCTCGCCGAGCTCGCGGAACCGGTCAGCACCGCCGACCTCGACACCGCGGACGCGCGGCGCCGGCTGCGTGAGGTCGAGGTGCTGCTGACGTCGTGGGGCTGCCCGCCGCTGACCGGCGAACGGCTCGCCGACGCGCCGCGGCTGCGGGCGATCTTCCACTGCGCGGGCACGGTGCGCTCGTTCGTCACCGACGAGGTCTGGCGTCGCGGCATCCTCGTCACCAACGCCGCCGACGAGAACGCCGTCCCGGTGGCGGAGTTCACCCTCGCCGCCGTGATCTTCGCCGGCAAGAAGGCGCCGTTCCTCGCGCAGGACGCGCGCGAGCACCGCGACGACTGGTCGTACGTCGGCCGCCGCGGCGACCTGTCCAACCGGGGCCGCACGATCGGCGTCGTCGGCTACTCGCGGGTGGGGCGCCGCGTCGTGGAACGGCTGCGGGACCTGGAGCTGAGCGTCCTCGTCACCGACCCGTTCGCCGCGCACGCCGAGGTGGCCGCGGCGGGCGCACGCCTGGTGCCGCTGCCCGAGCTGCTGCGCCGCTGCGACGTGCTCACGCTGCACGTCCCCGAACTGCCGTCCACCCGCCACCTCATCGGCGCGAACGAGCTGGCGGCGCTGCGTGACGGCGTGACCGTCATCAACACCGCGCGCGGCGCCGTGCTCGACACCGCCGCCCTGGAACGCGAGTGCGCCGCCGGGCGGCTCTACGCGATCCTCGACGTCACCGATCCCGAGCCGCTGCCCGCGGGCTCGGTGCTGTACGACCTGCCCAACGTGATGATCACCCCCCACATCGCCGGGTCCCGGGGCGCCGAGGCCCGGCGGCTGAGCGAGAGCGCGCTCGACGAGCTCGACCGCTACCTGACCGGACGGCCGCCGCGCGCCGCCGTGACCCCCGCCGAATTCGCGACAGGCGCCTGAGCCCCGCGGAGAGGAGACCGGACGATGACCACAGCGACCTTCCCGGGACGGGCGATGACATGCCTGGGCGCGGTGGCCGCGCTCGTGCTGGGCCTCGCGGCGTGCGGCGGCTCCGGCGACAGCCCGGAGGGCGGCGGGCCGGTCACCCTGACCGTCACGGCATGGAGCCTCGCCAAGACCCCCGAGTTCAACGCCCTGTTCACGGCCTTCGAGAAGGCCAACCCCGACATCAAGATCAAGCCGGTGGACATCCTCGCCGACGACTACCCGGACAAGGTCACCACGATGCTCGCGGGCGGCGACCGCAGCGACGTGATCACGCTCAAGACCCTCACCGACTACGCGCGCCACTCCAGCCGAGGGCAACTGCTCGACATCACCCCCGTGATCAAGTCGGCGGACACCTCGAACCTGGCGGGCCTGGACGCCTACGACGTCGGCGGCACCTACTTCGCCATGCCGTTCCGGCAGGACTTCTGGCTGCTCTACTACAACAAGAAGTACTTCGAGGAGGCCGGTGTGGCGCCTCCTGACGCCCTCACCTGGGACGCGTACGCCGCGCTGGCCAAGAAGCTCACCAAGGGCGAGGGCACCAAGAAGGTCTACGGTACTTACCACCACACCTGGCGCTCGGTGGTGCAGGCGATCGCGGCGGCGCAGACCGGCGGCGACCAGCTCAGCGGCGACTACGGCTTCATGACCGACCAGTACACGTTGGGCCTTGACCTGCAGAAGTCCGGCGCGGCCATGGACTTCGGCACCGCCACCGCGCAGCAGGCCGACTACCGCTCGACGTTCGAGAGCGGCGCGACCGCGATGATGCCGATGGGCACGTGGTACGTCTCCGGCATCCTGAAGGCCAACCGCGAGGGCGCGAGCGACGTGGAGTGGGGCCTCGCCCCGATGCCGCAGCGGCCCGGCGCCACCGGCGTCACCACGTTCGGCGCGCCGACCGCGTTCGCCGTCAACAAGAGGTCCGAGCACGCCGAGGCCGCGAAGAAGTTCGTGGCGTTCGCCGCGAGCAAGGCGGGCGCCGAGGCCGTCGCCGGCGTGGGGGTCGTGCCGGCGCTGCAGACCCCGGAGATCACCGACCTCTACTTCGCCCAGAAGGGCATGCCGGCCGACCCGCTGTCCAAGAAGGCGTTCGCGCCGGACAAGGTGGAGCTGGAGATGCCGGTGGACGAGAAGAGCTCCGACGTCGACACCATCCTCGCCGAGGAGCACGAGCTCATCATGGTCGGCGACAAGTCGGTGGCCGACGGCCTCAAATCGATGAGCGACCGGGTCAAGAGCGAGGTCCTGAACTAGAGCGGGGACCGCCATGACGCGAGCACTCACCGAGGAGGCCGCGGACGCGCCCGCACCGCCGCAGGCCCCGCCCCCGGCGCCCCGGCGGCGGGCCCGCCGGGACGTCCTGGTCGGCTGGAGCTTCATCCTGCCGAACTTCATCGGCTTCGCCCTGTTCACGCTGGTGCCGATGCTGGCGGCGCTCGTGCTGGCGTTCATGGACTGGGACTCCTACAACACCCCCGAATGGGTGGGCCTTGAGAACTTCGCGCGGCTGCTCGGCGACGAGAACATGCGGGTCGCGCTGGTCAACACCCTGTACTACGCCGCCGGGCACATCCCGCTGACGCTGGCCGCCGCGCTCGGGCTGGCACTCGTGCTGAACAGCAAGATCCGCGGCGCGCGGTTCTTCCGCACCGCCGCCTTCCTGCCGTACATCGCCTCGCTGGTCGCGGTCGCCATCGTGTGGAACCTGCTGTTCCACCCGACGGCCGGGCCGGTCAACCAACTGCTCGGCGCCCTCGGCGTCGACGAGCCGCCCCGGTGGACGTCCAGCACGGCCTGGGCGATGCCCGCCGTCATCGTCACCAGCGTGTGGCGGGACATGGGGTACTACATGGTGCTGTTCCTCGCCGGGTTGCAGGCGATCCCGGCGGAGTACCACGAGGCCGCCAAGGTGGACGGCGCGAACGCCTGGCACCGGTTCTGGAGCATCACCCTGCCGTGCCTGCGGCCCACGACGTTCTTCGTGCTGGTCATGCTGACGATCCAGAGCTTCAAGGTGCTGGACCTCATCGTGGTCATGACCGGCGGCGGGCCGGGCCGCAGCACGCTGGTGTTGTCGCAGCTCGTGTACCGGGAGGGCATCGTCGAGGGACACTTCGGGTACTCATCGGCGATCGCGCTCGTGCTGTTCGTCATCGTGCTGACCGTGACCGTGCTCCAGTTCCGGGTCAACGAGCGGAGGTACGCGACATGACCCTGCTCAGGGACGCGCCCGTGGCGACGCCCGCCGAGCCGCCGGCCGTGACGGGCCCGCGGCGGGGGCCGCTGCGCACGGCGCTGGCGTACGCGGGCCTCACCGCGGTGACGCTGCTGGTGCTCCTGCCCTTCGGGTGGATGGTGTCGGCGTCCCTCAAACGCGACAACCAGGTCCTCACCGTCCCGATCGAGTGGATCCCCCGGGAGTTCCGCTGGTCGAACTTCACCGAGATCTGGGAACGCGTGCCCATGCTGACCTACCTCGGGAACTCGGCGCTGCTCGCCGCCGCCGTCACGTTCCTGCAGGTGCTCACCGGGAGCTTCGCCGCCTACGGGTTCGCCAAGGTGCGCTTCCCCGGGCGGGACGCGTTGTTCCTGGCCTACATCGGCACGATCGCCGTGCCGTGGCAGGCGTACATGGTGCCGCAGTACATCATGATGCAGCGGGCCGAGCTGACCGACACCTACTGGTCGATCATCCTGCTGCAGGCGTTCGGGGCGTTCGGCGTGTTCCTGATGCGTCAGTACTACATGTCGATCCCCGACGAGCTGTGCGAGGCGGCGCGCATCGACGGGCTCAGCGAGTACGGCATCTGGTGGCGCGTCATGTTGCCCCTGTCCAGGCCCGCGCTCGCCGCGCTGGCGCTGCTCACGTTCGTCGGCACCTGGAACGACTACATGGGGCCGTTCATCTACCTGACCAGCAACGAGCTGTGGACGGTGCAGCTCGGCCTGCGCTCGTTCGTGGGGCAGTTCGAGACCGAGTACGCCATGATCATGACAGGGGCGGCGCTGTCCGTGCTGCCGATCCTGGTGATCTTCCTGTTCGGCCAGCGGTACTTCATCCGCGGCATCGCCACGAGCGGGCTGAAGGGGTGAGCGGCATGCGCGGGCTGCTCCGGCCGGCCTCGCCGGCGGCGTACGAGAAGGTGTTCGGGTCCGTCCACACCGCGCTCATGACGAACGTGCTGCTGGCGCTGGCCTGCTCGCCGCTGCTCGCCGCGCTGGCCGTCGTGCGCGACCCGCCGGCTTCGTGGCCGTTCTTCGCCGCCCTGTCCGTGGTGTGCGCGCCCGCGCTCACCGGGGCGTTCGCCTGTTTCGCCGCGCTCGGCGACGGCGGGGCGGTGGCCGTGGCGGGGACGTTCCTGCGGGCCTACCGGCGGGCCTTCACCCGGGCGGTGGCCACCTGGGCCGCCGGGGCGGCCGTCGTGGGGCTGCTCGCCGTGGACGCCGCCGTCGTGTCCCGTACCGCCTTCGGCCCGGCCCTCGTGCCGTTCTTCGCCACCGGTGCCGTGCTGACCGTGGCCGTCGTGGTGGCCCTGCTCGTCCTGGCCGCGGAGGGCGCGCGGCCCGCGCTCCGGCCGTGCCTGTACCTGGTGGCGCGGCGCTGGTACCTGGCCGTCCCCGCGGTCGCCGTGCTGGGCCTCACCGTGGCCGTGGTCCTGGCCCGGCCGCTGGCAGGACTGCTGCTGGCCTGCTCCCCGCTGCTGTACGCGGTGTGGGGCGCGACCCGCTTCATCGTGGCCCCGCTGCTGCCCGCGACAGGGGGCCCGGCCCGATGACCCTGACGGCCGGGTTGTGCAGCGTCACCTACCGCGCCCTGCCCCCCGAGCGGGTCGTCGCGCTGGCCGCGGACGCCGGCCTCGCGCACATCGAGTGGGGCCAGGACGTCCACGTGCCGTTCGGCGACGAGGGACGTGCGCACCGCGTCGGCGAGGCGACCCGCGCCGCCGGCCTGTCGGTGTCGGCCCTCGGCTCGTACTACCGCGCCGGCGCCATCCCCGACCCCGGCGACGACGAACGCGTGTGGCGCCGCGTGGTCGCCGCCGCCCACGCGCTCGGCGCCCCCCGCATCAGGGTCTGGGCCGGCACCCTGTCCTCCGCCGCCGCGTCCCCCGCCGCGCGCCGCAGGACCATCGACGCGCTGGAACGCTGCGCCGCCACCGCCGCCCCCCTGACGGTCGCCACCGAGTTCCACTCCGGCACCCTCACCGACACCGCGGCCTCAGCCCGCGCGATGCTCGACGCCGTCCCGGCGTTGCGCACCTACTGGCAACCCCCGAACGGCGTCCCCGACCCCGAGGCCCTGGACGGCCTGCGCGCCGTCCTCGACCGCGTGGACGCCGTCCACGCCTTCAGCTGGTGGCCCACCCCCGGCGACCGCCACCCTCTCGACCACCGGGCCGCGCTGTGGCGGGACGTCGCCCGCATCCTGGCCGCCACCGGCCGCCCCATGTCCGTCTCCCTGGAGTTCGTGCCCGGCGACGACCCCGCCGTGCTGCCCGCCGAGGCGGCGAGCCTGCGGCGCCACCTGGACAGCGCCGCCGGGGAGACGGCTCAGTAGACGTCGCGGGCGTAGCGGCGGTCGGTGGCGAGCTTCCTGACGTAGGCGTCGGCGGCCTCGGTGCTGAGGCCGCCGTGCAGGTGGGCGATCTCGCGCAGGGCGCGGTCCACGTCCTTGGCCATGCGGGTGGCGTCGCCGCAGACGTAGACGTGGGCGCCGTCCTGGAGCCAGGACCACAGGCGGGCGCCCTGTTCGCGCATGCGGTCCTGGACGTACACCTTGGCGCGCTGGTCGCGGGAGAAGGCCAGGTCCAGGCGGGTGAGGACGCCGTCGGCGCGGAACGCCTCCAGTTCCTCGCGGTAGTAGAAGTCGGTGGCGCGGCGCTGCTCGCCGAAGAACAGCCAGTTGCGTGCCTGGTGGCCACGGGCGCGGCGTTCGTCGAGGAAGCCGAGGAAGGGGGCGACGCCCGTGCCGGGGCCTACCATCACCATGGGGGTCGCCGGGTCGGCCGGCGGGCGGAAATGGGGGGAGCGGCGGACGAACACCGGCATCACGGTGCCGGGCGGGACGTCGGCGAGATGGCCGGAGCACACACCGCTGCGGCGGCGGCCCTGCGGGTTGTCGAACCGCACCACCGAGACGGTGATCTGTACCTCGCGGGGACTGGTCAGAGGGCTGGAGGAGATGGAGTACCGGCGGGGCTGCAGCGCCTTGAGCGTGTCGGCCCACTCCTGCGCGGACGCGCGCACCGGGAACTCGGCGGCGACGTCCACCGCCTGCCTGCCCCAGGTCCACTGGGCGAACTCGTTGCGGTTGTCCGGCCGCAGCAGCTTCCTGAGCAGGCGGTCGTCCTGCGCGCGGTCGGCGAGGAACCTCAGCAGGTCGATGGTGATCTTGCTGATGTCGAGCCGGCGGCGCAGGGCCTCGCCGAGGGGGAGTATCTCGTCCGCCACGGCGACGTCCGTCGCCGGGCTCAGCCCGGTGACGGCCAGCCACTCGGCGACCAGGTCGGGCGGGTTGACCGGCCACACGCCGAGCGCGTCGCCCACCTCGTACGGCAGCGGATCCGCGCCGAGGTCGAAGGTGAACTGGCGCACCTCCTTGGTCGCGCCGGGGAGGCTGAGCAGGCGGTTGCCGGTCAGGATCGCGGTGACGCAGGCGTCCCTCGGCGGGTCCCCGGTGGCCACGAGGGCGGGAGGCGCGGGGACGGGGGACGCCGTCCCGGGGACGGGGGCGGCCTGGCCGGGCACCGCCGTCCCGGCCGTGGACGGGCCGGTGGCGAGGGCCTGGATCACCTGCTCCAGCCACTGGCGGGCGTTGCCGTCGTCGCCGGGCTCGCAGTCCACCCGGGGAGCGAGTCGCACGGCGCCGAGGTCCTCCAGGCGTTTGTCCAGGCGGCGGCCGTGGCCGCAGAAGTCGGCGTAGCTGGTGTCGCCGAAGGCGAGGACGGAGAAACGCACCTGTTCCAGGCGCGGGGCCTCGGGGTCGGCGAGCCGGTGCCAGAAGTCGGCGCCGTTGTCGGGGGCGTCGCCGTCGCCGAAGGTGCTCGTGATGACCAGCAGGTCGGCGCCGCCGGGCAGGGCGGCCGGGGTGCAGTCGGCCATGCTGAGCAGCACCGGCGCCCGCTCGGTCTCGGCCAGCGCCCGCGCGGCCATGGCGGCGAAGTTCTCCGCGTTGCCCGTCTGGGAGGCCCACAGGACGATCAGCCGGCGGTCCTCCCGCTCCGCCGGCGGGGCGAGCGTGGCCGTCCCGGCGTGTGGCGTGCGCGAGAACATGCCCGCGAGCGCCCCGTCCACCCACAGGGCGTGCCCAGGGGCGAAGGGGGCGCCGGACGGCAGCACCGGCACGCCCGCGACGTCCGGCGGGGCCGCTCCGAGACCGGCGAGGAAACCGGACAGGTAGCCGCGTTCCCGGTCGTCGAACGGCGGCGGCGCGGTGTCGACCCCGATCAGCCGCGCCAGCGCCTCCCCCGGTGACAGGCCCTGCCAGATGTCCTCGGGCGCCTCGCCCGCGGCCGGGCCGGGCAGGTCCGCGGCCGGGGTCGCGACCTTGGCGAGCGCGACGGCGCAGGCCTTCAGCTCGGGCTGGAAGGAGAGGGGGTCGACGGCGTCGTTGGTGACGGCGTTGACGCTCAGGTACTCGCCGAACAGGTCGTTCCAGTGGAACGGGGCGAAGCAGTCGCCGGGGCGCACGCGGTCGGTGACCACGGCGGGAAGGACGGCACGGCCGCGGCGGGAGGTGAGCTGCACGAGGTCGCCGCCGGCGATGCCGAGGGACGCGGCGTCGCCGGGGTGGATCTCCACGAAGGGGCCGGGGTTGAGCTTGTTGAGCTTGGCCACCTTGCCGGTCTTGGTCAGGGTGTGCCACTGGTGCTGGAGCCTGCCGGTGTTGAGCACGAAAGGGAAGTCGTCGTCGGGCAGCTCGGCGGGCGGCATGTGGGGGCGCGGGAAGAACGCCGCGCGGCCGCTCGCCGTGGGGAAGACCAGGCGGGGGCGGGTGCCGTCCGGGCGTACGGCGAGGTGCTGGCTGGTGCCGTCGTTGAGGTAGCGGACGGGGTTGCGGCCGGTGTCCCCGGCGGAGGCGCTCGGCCACTGCACGGGGGTGTCGCGCAGCCGGTCGTAGGTCACGCCGCGCAGGTCGTAGCCGGTCTTCGGGTTCCAGGTCCGCTTGATCTCCTCGAACACCTCCTCCGCGCTCTCGTAGGTGAACGCGTCGGCGTACCCCATCGCGCAGGCGACGCGCGCGATGATCTGCCAGTCCGGCAGCGCCTCGCCCGGCGGGTCCGCGGCCGGGTTCAGCAGCGTGAGGCTGCGCTCGCTGTTGATCATCACCCCCTCGCCCTCGGCCCACAGCGCGGCGGGCAGCACCAGGTCGGCGTAGGAGTTGGTCTCGGTGTCGGCGAAGGCGTCCTGGGTGATGACGAACTCGGCGGCCTCCAGGCCCGCGATGACGGTCTTGCGGTTGCCGACCGAGGCCACCGGGTTGGTGCAGATGATCCAGCACGCCTTGATCTCGCCGTCGGCCATCCGCGAGAACATCTCCACGGTGCCCTTGCCCACGTCGGTGCGCAGCGTGCCCGGCGGGAGTCCCCACAGCTCCTCGGTGAAGCGGCGGTCCTCCTCCACCAGCACCGAACGCTGTCCGGGCAACCCGGGGCCCATGTACCCCATCTCGCGCCCGCCCATGGCGTTCGGCTGGCCGGTCAGCGAGAACGGGCCGCTGCCCGGGCGGCAGATCGCGCCGGTGGCCAGGTGCAGGTTGCACAACGCGTTGGTGTTCCAGGTGCCGTGCGTGCTCTGGTTCAGGCCCATGGTCCAGCAGCTCATCCACTCGCCGGCCTCGCCGATCATGCGGGCGGCGCGGCGGATGTCGTCCTCGGGGAGGCCGGTGATCTCGGCGACGCGGGCCGGCGTGTAGTCCGCGAGGAACGCGGGCATCGCCTCCCAGCCCTCGGTGAACTCGGCGATGAACTCCTCGTCCACCCGCCCGTCCTCGACCAGCAGGTGCAGCAGGCCGTTGAGCAGCGCCAGGTCCGTGCCCGGCCGGATCGGCAGGTACAGGTCGGCCTTGGCGGCGGTGGGGGTGCGGCGGGGATCGACCACGATGAGCCGGGCCCCGGCCTTCACGCGGTCCATCATGCGCAGGTACAGGATGGGGTGGCAGTCGGCCATGTTGGCGCCGATGACGAGGAACAGGTCCGCGTGCTCGAAGTCCTGGTACGACCCCGGCGGGCCGTCGGCGCCGAGCGACAGCTTGTATCCCGTGCCCGCGCTCGCCATGCACAACCGGGAGTTGGACTCGATCTGGTTGGTGCGCACGAACCCCTTGGCGAGCTTGTTGACGAGGTACTGCGCCTCCAGGGTCATCTGCCCCGACACGTAGAACGCCACCGCGTCCGGCCCGTGCTCGTCGATGATCTCGCGCAGCCGCCGCGCCGTCTCCGCGATCGCCGCGTCCACCGGGCTCGGCGCCGGGACGGAGCCGCGCGCGGCCCGTACGAGCGCCGTCCCGAGCCGCCCCGGCGCGGCGAGCATGTCCGCGGTGGTGGCGCCCTTGGTACAGAGCCGCCCGAAGTTGGCCGGATGCTCCTTGTCCCCCGCGGCCCGGACGACGGTGCGCCGCCCCTCCGCGTCCGTGGCGACGTCGAGCACCATGCCGCACCCGACTCCGCAGTAAGAACAGACCGTACGCACCGCCGTGGTGGCGGTACGCCCCGACTCGGTCACCGTCACCTGACTCCCCCCTTAACGGCCACCCGACAGCCGGTGGCGGGAACACCACCAGGGCACACTAAGAAGGCCCTGTTACGCGCTTGTCACCTCCGGCGACATCCCCGCGTTACATCCGCTTTACCAGCGCAGCATCGAGTTCACGGCCCTCACCGCCTCGGAGCGGCCTGGCCTGGTCGAACGCCTGCCGCGTCGCCGGCGGCGTCGCGACGGGTGGCGACGGCCCGAGGCGGTCCACGACTCTGTGGACGATCATTCGAACCTGTGTACGAGTCTGTGGAAACTGTGGATAACCCATGACGATCATGTCGTTCTCCACAGGGACGCGGCGGCGGCCGGAGAGCGGCAGGTTGTCGTGGCCCTACCAGGCGGTCATGAAATTTCATCGAATCCGCGCCGGCCGTCGAGCCCGGGACAAAGACCGTCCAGCCTGTTCAACGGCGCTACGCACAAGCACCGTCTTGCCCGCTGAGATGCGCGGGGGCCGAGGAGGGCACGAAAACCCCTCAGGCGGCGGCGGACATTAGACAGGCCAAGCGGCCGATCATAATCTCCGGATGCGGATCACCGCCTGGTGCCGTGGTAGGGAAACGCCTGGCGCGACCGTTGTGTCGCCGTCCTGTCAAGGAGGTTGCGAATTGTTGTCCGTTATCCGGCGGCAGCACGCGGCAAGGTCTCTCACCGTTGCTCTCCTGATGGCCGTCGCGGCTCTGCTGCCGCTCAGCCCCGCGCACGCGGCCTACGGCCCGCCCCAGCCCATCTCGATGGGCACCAGCGGCGGCGGCCAGATCCTGGCCCTGGCGGACGGCACACTGCAGTTCGACGACGGGAACACGAAGTTCCTCTACTACATCGAGCTGTGCCGTGTCTCCAGCTTCTCCGCGCCGTACATCAAGGTGTACGTGAACGGCGTGTACCAGTACTCCTTGTACTGGGAGGGCAACACGACGACGTCGAGATGCCCGGCCGGGTACCGTTCCACGATTCACTCCGCGGAGTCGAGCCACGGGGGCACGGTGGCGAACGTGACGTTCACGCTGGTGTCCTCCGACTTCATCAACAACGTCTACCGCGAGCGCACCCGGACCGTGACCTATGACAATCCCTACAACTGACCGGATCCGCGTGATCCTCCCGGCTTGACGCCGGCGAAATCATGGAGGCCTCGCCGCGCCGTCGGCGAGGCTTTCCTGCTTTCCACGAGGGCCACGTCCCGGAGGCCGCCCGCGGGAGCAGGCATGGGAGGGTGACGCCATGAGTGCTGCGCGGCCGGGGCGGTTCGGTGTGGTGGGAAGCGGGTGGCGTTCGGAGTTCTTCCTGCGGCTCGCCAGGCAGATTCCCGGGCGGTTGTCGGTGTCGGGGGTGGTGACCCGCACGGCCGAGCGTGGCGCCGAGGTGGAGTCGCGCTGGGGTGTCCCCACCTTCCGCACGGTGGCGGACCTGCTCGCGGCGGAGCGACCGGAGTACGTCGTCCCGTCCGTGCCGTGGGCGGTCACCCCGGAGGTCACCGAGGAACTGGTGCGCCACGGTGTGCCGGTGCTGGCGGAGACCCCGCCGGCGCCCGATCTGGACGGACTGCGCGGCTTGTGGGCTTCGGTAGGGGACAGCGGCCTGGTGCAGGTGGCCGAGCAGTACCCCCTGATGCCGGGGCACGCGGCGCGGCTCGCGGTGCTGCGTGCGGGAGTCATCGGGCAGGTGACCTCGGTGCAGGTCTCCTCGACGCACCTGTACCACGCGGTGTCCCTCATCCGGCACATGCTGGGCGCCGGCTTCGAGGACGCCGCCGTGCACGCCCGCTCGTTCACCGCCCCGCTGGCCGACCCGCTGTCCAAGGACGGCTGGTCCGGCGACGCCACGCCGAAGGACCGGGCCACCGTGATCGCCACCCTGCAGTTCGCGAGCGGCACCGGCCTGTACGACTTCACCGACAACCAGTGGTGGAACCCGCTGCGCGCCCGGCGAATCGTCGTGCGCGGCGCCCTCGGCGAGATCGTGGACGACCGCGTGGTGCGCCTCGTGGACCCGGGCACGCCCGTGGAGTCGCACCTCGTGCGGCGCCGGACCGGCATCGACCTCAACCTCGAAGGCTCCGACCTGGACCACATCAGCTTCGACGGGCGCGTGGTCTACCGCAACGAGTACCAGGGGGCGCGCTTCTCCGAGGACGACCTCGCGGTGGCCGACCTGCTGTGCCGCATGACGGCCTGGTGCCGCGGCGAGGGCCCCGAGCCGTACCCGCTGGCCGAGGGCTGCCAGGACCATCTGCTCGGCCTCGCCATCGGTGAGTCGCTGCGCACGGGCGCCACGGTGACGACCGGCCGGGAGGCCTGGGCGCCGTGACCTCTCGCCGGCCGCGGGTGACGCGTCCCGCCCGGCGGCCGGCGGGCATCCATGAGGGGGTCAGTCGGTGAGCACCCGCTGGTGCAGCTCGGTGACGGTCTTGCGTGCCGACTCGATGGCGCCGGACTGCCAGGCGATCATGTAGCTCAGCCAGTCGCCGGCGAAGTGCACCCGGCCCGCGGGCTTGTTGAGGAGCTGGTAGGCGCCGGTGCGGGACGGCCAGCCGACCCAGGCGCCCTCGATGTGCGGCTGGAGTTTCCAGGCGACCGACACCGACGTGGCGAGCTCGGCGCGGTACTTCTCGCCGTGGATCTTCACCCCCTGGGCGATGGCGCGCTTCTCCCGCTCGGGGTGCGGCAACGCCGCGTAGGAGTCGGCGTTCGCGCCGTTGTGGTAGTAGCCGACCACGAGGCCGCGGCGGGCACCGTAACCGTACGACGGGTACCACACCACGGACAGGTCGAGGTCGGTGTTGGTGATGCCGCCGTAGATGTTCTCGTCGGTCTCCCACCAGCGGCGCTTGTACTCCAGGCCGATCTTGCCGGACGACGTGACGGTCGGGGTGGCGAGCGCGGCCTGCACGTCCGGGCCGAGGTTGTGCGGGGTCTTCGCGAGGATGTGCGGGGGCATCGTGGCCACACAGAAATCCGCGGTGATCTTCTTGGTCCTGCCGGTCCTGTCCTGGTACTCGACCTCGACGCCGTGCGGCAGGTCGGTGATCTTGGTGGCCTTGGAGCGCAGCCAGATCTTGTGCTTGCCGACGGCCCGCGCGAACGCCTTGGGGATCGCGTCCATGCCGCCCACCGGCTGGAACATCAGCATCGCCTGGTCGTAGCCGAGCTCGAACGAGAACCGCTGCCCGACGCCGCTCGCGAGCACGTCCGACAACGACGGCACGGGCAGCAGCGGCGTGCCCGGCTGCTCCCCGGCGCCGGGGTCGATCGCGTGCCCGCGCCGCTCGCCGCCGGTGTACGTGAACCCGTTCGCCCGGTTGCCGATCGAGCCGAAGCCGCCGAGGAACGACAACAGCCGCTCCTTGTCCTGAGTCGTGAGTTTCGCGTCCAGCGCGCCGGCGTCCGTCGCCGTGGCGAGCAGCTCGGAGATGTATCCGTACACGTCCGCCTTGGCCGTCCGCCAGCGCACCGGCGCCGTCATGCCGGCCCGCTCGTTGAAGATGTACGCCTGCGCGTTGGAGTTGGTGAAGACCTCCAGCTCCACCCCGAGCTCCCGCGCGTAGTCCATCGTGACCATCCACTGCGCCAGCCGCGCGGGGCCCGCGTTGAAGTAGATGCCGTCGGAGAACCGCGCGACCTGCGTGGACCCGTCCAGCTCGGTGACCCGGTCGCCGCCCCGGATCGTCCAGTTGCGTCCGCCGACCCGGTCGAGCGCCTCCAGGATCGTGACGTCGTACCCGGCCTTCCCCAGCTCGTACGCCGTGGCGAGTCCCGCGATCCCCGCGCCCAGCACGACGACCTTCTTCGCTCCCCGGCCCGTCAGGTGGAAGTCCGACGGCTGCGGCGGCTCGAACGGCACTCGGGCCGCCGCCTCCGCGGTGGGGGCCAGCCCGAGCGCCCCCATGGTGGCGAACAACGCTCCCGCCCCACCCGTGGCTCCGACCGCTGTGAGGAATCCGCGCCTGCTGTAACTCACCTGCACCTCCAAGATCTTCTGAAGGTGAGTGTGAGCGCGATCTGTTGCCGGTGATCGACAGCCATGTTTCTGGTAGATTTCGGGATATTCCACCAAAAAAGGGATCTAAGTAGATAATTGCCGCATAACGTCGTTTGGCGGAAATGGGATGTATGTGGCCGACCGTAACAGGGGTCAAGAGGGGAGCGTGCTGCTGTCCCGTGGAGTAATCGCTCCCCTTCTTCGCGGACGTGCCGTTTGCCGGATCTACCGGGGCTCCGGCCGCGACGTTCCGCGCCCGCGGCGCCGGCCGTTCCGGCAGGTCTCTCAACAGCGGAAATGAAACTTACACCGTTGACTCGCCCAGTCAGGGGCGGTCACGTGAAGATCTTGACTCCGGGAGTGATAGCGCTAACACTGAGTCGCGTTCGATGCCTCCGGGAGTCGCTGGGACATCTTGGAGACCCTCCGCACCGACGTACTACGTCCCGTCCATGACGAAAAAGGAGCGGTCGGATGCCACGGATGCAGTTGTTCCAACGCGGTCCGAATGCGTTAGCGGTGGTTCGGCGCGGTCGCGTTCTGACGGTCGCGCTGGCGGTCTCGGCGGCGGTGGCGCTCGTCGCCCCGCCTCCCGCCGGTGCGGCGACCCGGTACGAAGCCGAGAGCGCCCGCATCTACCAAGGGAGCGTGGCGTCGAACTACCCGGGGTACTCCGGCACCGGTTTCGTCGATGGCAGCAACTTCCCCGGGTCCTACGTGGAGTGGACCGTCCAGGCGGCAGCCGCGGGGACCACCACCCTGGCGCTGCGTTACGCCAACGGCACCACGAGCAACCGGCCGAGCGACATCTTGGTCAACGGCACGGTGGTCTCGGCCGCCCGCGCGTTCGCCCCCACCGGCGCCTGGAGCACCTGGGCGACCAGCACGCTCAGCGTCTCGCTGCGCGCCGGCACCAACACCGTACGGGCCCGGGCGACCGCCTACGGCGGCAACCCCAACTTCGACTACCTCGACGTCGGGACGGCGTCGGCCGACACCCAGCCGCCGACCACTCCGGGCGCCCCGTCCTGTTCCTCGGTCGGCGACACCTCGCTCACGCTGAGCTGGGGCGCGTCCACCGACAACGTCGGCGTCGCGGGCTATGACATCTACCACGACGGAAACAAGCTCGGCGAGGCGGCGGGCACCGCGACCTCGCAGGTGCTCACCGGTCTCACCCCCGCCACCCAGTACCGCCTGTCGGTGTTCGCCCGCGACGCCGCCGGCAACGCCTCGGCCAGCAGTGCCCAGGCCATCTGCACCACGGCGGCCTCGTCCGACACCCAGCCGCCCACCGCGCCGGCGAACCTGACCGCGTCGGGGGTGTCCGCGAACAGCGTGAGCCTGAGCTGGACCCGCTCCACCGACAACCGCGGCGTGACGTCGTACGAGGTGCGCAGCGGCGGCACGGTGTACGCGACCGTCACCGGCACCCCGCCCGCCACCTCGACCACGGTCACCGGTCTGGCGTGCGCCAGCCCCTACTCCCTGACCGTGGTGGCCAGGGACGCGGCGGGCAACACCTCCTCGGCGAGCAACACCGTGACGTTCACCACCGCGGCCTGCGGCGGCGGCGTGCCGTCCGGCATCACGCAGATCTCCTCCGGCTGGACGGTTCCGTGGGGCGTCGCGTGGCTGCCCGACGGGCAGAGCGCGCTGGTCACCGAACGCGACAGCTTCACCATCCACCGGGTGACGCTGTCGGGCACCAAGACGCTGATCGGCACCATGCCGAACACGGTGGGCACCGGAGGTGAAGGCGGGCTGCTCGGGGTGGCCGTGGACCCCAACTGGACGAGCAACCACTACGTGTACTTCTACCACACCGGCACCGAGGGTAACCGGGTCGCCAGGATGACCTACGACGGGACCACGCTGAGCGGCTACACGGCGCTGGTCACGGGCATCCCGAAGAACCGTTACCACAACGGCGGCCGGCTCGCGTTCGGCCCCGACGGTTACCTGTACGCCACCACCGGCGACGCGCAGACCCCCAACGAGGCGCAGAACCGCGACTCGCTCGGCGGCAAGGTGCTGCGGATGACCACCACCGGCGCCCCGGCCCCCGGCAACCCCTTCGGCACGCTGGTCTACAGCTACGGCCACCGCAACCCGCAGGGCATCGCCTTCGATGCCCAGGGGCGGCTGTGGGAGGCGGAGTTCGGCAACAACCGGGTCGACGAGCTCAACCTGATCAAGCCGGGACTCAACTACGGCTGGCCCGTCTGCGAGGGCACCTGCTCCACGGCCGGCATGACGAACCCCGCGCGTGAATGGGCGGTGAGCACCGCCTCCCCGAGCGCCATCGCCGTCGTGGGCAACGCGATCTACATGGCGGCGCAGCGCGGCGAGCGGCTGTGGCGGATCCCGCTGGGCTCCGGCGAGACCACCGGCACACCGACCGCCTACTTCGTAGGCTCCTACGGACGCCTGCGCACCGTGGTCAAGGTTCCCGGAGCCGACCAGCTCTGGCTGACCACGACCAACTCCGACGTCGCCGGCGGCCAGCCCGCCGGTTCCGACCGCATCTTCCGCGTCACCATCTCGTAGCACCACGGCGACGCGGCCGGGACGCCCCGGCCGCGTCGCCGTTCCCGGCCCGTCGACTCCGCCCCACCGTCCTGCACGAGGTCAGTCCGAGTCTCCGTCCAGCAGGCGGGGCAACATGCCGAGCGCCGCGCCGCCGGCGGCGCCGCCGGTGAGCAGGGCGGCCGGCCAACCGGCTCCCGCGGCCAAGGCGAGCGCGCACGCGACCGCCGCGACGAGCGCGGAGGCGGTCAGGGTGAGGAGCACCGGCAAGGAGAACATGTCTCACCCCCGCCACGCCGGCAGGCCGCCGGTCGCGGTCTGCTCGTCCGCCCAGAACGCGATCAGTTGCTCCTCGCTGAGCTGGTGGGGTGGCCGATCGGGCGGGTGGTGCCCGCTGCGGATCGCCCAGTCAAGCACCAGCAGAGTCAGCAGGTCGTGGTCCAGGCGGACCTCGGCGGTCATGGCGCCGGAGCGGCGCGGGCGGCCGGTGGTGTGAGGAAACATCGATGAGGTCCTTCGTCGGGGAACCGGGTACGGCCAACGATGCTGAAGCCCGGTCGAGCGGCGCCACCTGTTCAAACATCTCCGGACGAGCCCGGAGCGCATGGCGGCCGGGCGGACCTCGACGGGGCCGGTCGTGCCGTTGCGTCCGGCCGAGGCCGAGGCTGCACCGTCTTATCCGTACTTATCCGGACTCATCCGGGTGGATACGTGGTCCTCTGTGACACATGAGGCAACGCATCCGGATGGGACGGGATCCTCAAATAGACCCTCAAATCGTCGTACGTTGCTGCCACCATGACTCGCAGTAGATCCCCGATCACCCATTCCGGCGGGAGTCATGACCGACCCACACTGCGCCGCGCCTGCGGATGTGGCCTTCGTTGCCGAGCTCAACGAGCTGAGGGAACAAGCGGGCTCTCCCCCCTACTCCGAGCTGCGGAGACTGTCCTCCCGCACCGGTGAGGGCAGAGGGCACAGGGAACTGGCCGAGAGCACCACCCACGACATCCTCACCGGGAAGCGCGAACGGCTGCCGCCCTGGCCCTGGGTGGCCTCGTACGTCGCCGCCTGCCGCCTCGCGGCCAGGGAGACGGGGCTGGACGTGGACGCCCTCGGCGACATCAAGGACTGGCACGCCAAGTGGCTGGCCGCACGCGCCGCACCTGTCGTCGCGCCGGCCATGTCCGCCTCCGCCGCGTCCGCCGTCCTGCCCCGGCAGACTCAGGACCGCCGTCCGCGCGACGACATCGACGAGCACGAGCCGTCGTGGTCACCGCGCGACTTCGTCAGGCATTACGGCAGGACCGGGGCGCGTCTGCTCCGGTGGGCCGAGGCGGGCGACGAGGAAGCGTGCTTCCGCATCGGCGTCGTCATGCTGCTGGACGGCCGGCAGGAAGAGGCCCGCAGGTGGCTGGGCCGTGCCCACGCCGCAGGGAACGACGCCGCACCGCTGCTCCGGCGTCACCATGACGCCGAGGCGGCCGCCGCCGAACTCGCCTACCTGTACGGGCAGGAGTACGAAGAGGCCGAGGGCAAGCTCAGCATCGCGATGTTCTACTACAGGCTCGCCGGCCACCACGGCCACGCCGACGCCGCCTACCGGCTCGGTGCCATTCACGCCGGCCGCGGCGAACCATGGCTCGCCGCCATGTGGTTCAACCGCGCCACCCGTGCCGGCCACCCCTGGGGGGCCCATCACTTCAACGACATCTCCCACCACCTGGTGACGTCCCGGGAACCGCACCGGGCTCCGCCGGACGCGGCGGCGTTCGGCGGAGGGGGCGGGGCGGCTGTCAGAAGGTGACGTCGCTGCAGAAGTAGTAGGACTGGTCCAGGTGGGAGGCCTGCCAGATCGTGTAGACGATGTGACGGCCGGTGCGGCTGCCCGCGTTGACGTTGTTGACGTAGTAGTTGCCGGCGGGGGCGTACCGGCCGGTCGACTGGACCAGTTCCAGGCTGCTCCAGCTGAGGGGGGTGCCGGCGTTGTAGCCCTGGCGGGTGATGTAGACCCTGATGTAGTCGGCGCCGTGCCTGGCCTGGTCGAGCAGGTTGATGGTGAAGGTGCGGGAGAGGCTGGTCGCCTTCCAGTCGCCCACGGCGTCCATGGCGCGGTAGCGGCCGTCCTGGGTGCGGCCGGCGCTGCAGAGCTGGCCGTTCGGGATGGCGGCCTGGTGGTTGCCGGCGACGCCCTCGCGGTAGAGGCCGTTCCAGTTCCACATGGCGTTGGTGTCGGTCTGCCACGCCTGCCAGCACATGGGGTCCTGCTGCTGCATGCTCGGGTTCTGGAAGTCATTGCCCCAGCGCAGCCAGCAGCCGTAGTTGCGGGAGACGGGGGTGACGGTCGAGCCGTGGCCCGACGCGGTGCCGGTGAGTCCGACGGTGGCGAACAGGGCCGCGCAGACGAGCAGGACGAGGGTGCGCAGTGTCCGGCGCGGTGACGCGTGGAGATGATGGGACATCGTGCGGTCTCCATGTTCCGGTTGGGGGATCCGGGGTGATGGGAGCGCTCCCGCACCAGTGAAAGTATCTGACTCCTCCCGGGGGCACAAATGACACCGCCTGGTCAACCGGCCGCCGACCAGGCGGGTGCCTCCGAATTAGTTGGGCGACCAGCCAAAAGAATGGCTGTGGATCGCCGCTGATGAGCTGAAAATTTCACCTTTGCCTTATGGCCGGTGTGATCGTACGGCGCAGGGGTGGGCGGCTGGCCCAGGTGGCCCAGCGCCACAGCCATTCGAGTGGCCCCTGGGTGAAGCGGCGCAGCCAGAGGGTGGAGAACAGCCACTGGGCGGCGAGGATGCCCGCGGCGATCAGCAGGACCCGCGTGGTGGGCCAGGTGTGCGGCGCCCCGCCGACAACCGGCGTGATCGCCAGCACGAGCATCGTGGCGGTGAGGTAGTTGGTGAGGGCCATACGCCCGAGTGGCTCGAACAGTGCCCGCAGGACCACCCGCAGCGGCGTGTGCAGCACCACCAGCAGGGTGCAGACGTACACACCGGCGACCAGCAGCCCCGCGGCCGGCATCACGTACCGGAACGCCGGATCATCCGTCGTCATCGTCGCCTGCCACCACGTCAACGGCACCGCCGCCGCGGCCAGCAGAAGCCCGACCACGGCAGGAGGCCGCGCCGACCACTCGATCCGCCCGATCACCCCGTACCGCGTGAGCGCCGACCCGAGAAGGAACAACCCCGGCACCAAGGCGATCTGCCCGCCCCCCAGCGCCACCGCCGCCACCAGAAGGACCCCCGCGAGCCACCCCACCGCCCACCGAGGCGCCCACGTCGACGGCAACAACACCACCAGCCCCACGACGGCGTAAACGGCCAGGATGTCCCCCTGCCACAACAACAGGTGATGCGCGACCCCGACCGCGAGCAGCACCAGCAGCCGCCGCGACAAGAGCACCCGCGGACTGCCCCCCCGAGCCGCCACCGACTCCGCCAGCAAAGAGAACCCGACCCCGAACAAGAACGAAAAAATCGGAAAGAACCGCAACGTCGTGAACAACCCCAGCCCCGCCCACCCGTCGCCCCCCGCAGGCCCTCCCGGCGCCACGACCAGAGCCCCCGAATTGGCGATCGGCTGCACGTTGACCACCAGGATCCCGCACAACGCGACCCCCCGGATCACATCAAGCGCCCCGATCCGCCCCCGCCGCGCCCCGTCCCCCCCACGAGGACGGGAACCCGCGGAGTCGGCCCCGCGCTCGTGAGGATGAGAGCCCGCGGAGTCGGCCCCGCGCTCGTGAGGATGAGAGCCCGCGGAGTCGGCCCCGCGCTCGTGAGGATGGGAACCTGCGGAGTCGGCCCCGCGCTCGTGAGGATGGGAACCCGCGGAGTCGGCCCCGCGCTCGTGAGGATGAGAGCCCGCGAAGTCAGTCCCGCGACTCCCGCCCGCACGTCCACCGGCAGCCGCATCGATGTCGCCGTCCGCCCGGACATGGAACACCGCGTCGCGCCCCCCGTCCCCACGGACCCTTGATGCCGTACCGCCCGCCTCCCCGCCACCGCGAATACCCCCCGCCGCGGACGAGCCAGGGGATACAGGGGCATGACGGCTGGTCGGATGTGGTGTGTCGTCTGATCGCATGGTGCCCCATCCTGCGGACGCAGGGGCGGGGCGGCATCGGCTGAAATGCTGGATCCGGACGGAGGTGACCGTACTTTCGGCCGGTTCGAGGCAAGTAGGCGCTCTCGTAGCCTGAGCGATATGAACGTGCGCGGACGGGCAGCCGGATGGCGAAGAATCGCGGCGGACGGTTGGCTGGGCGCCACGTTCGCCGTCCTGCTCGCCGCATGGGCAGCACAACTCGCACGAGCCCGCGGCGAAGACCAGTGGTGGTTCGACTGTGCCGCAGGCGCCCTAGTGTGCGCGATCGCCCTGACCCGCGGCTACACGCTGCCCCGTGACCGGCAGCGGACACTGACACGCGGCTGGTCACCGACGGACGGGCGGACGTCGACGGACGGGCCGACTCCGATGGAGAGGCGGACGCTGACGGAGGGGCGGACGTCGACGGACGGGTCGACTCCGACGGAGGGGCGGACGCTGACGGAGGGGCGGACGTCGACGGACGGGTGGTCACCGACGGACGGGCCGACGTCGACGGACGGGTCGACTCCGATGGAGAGGCGGGCGCCGATGGAGGGGCGGACGTCGATGGAGGGGCGGACGTCGACGGACGGGGGGACGCCGAAGGACGGGCAGATGCCGATGGACGGATGGGCGTTGACGGGGGGGCGGGGGCCTGTGGGGGGG
>NZ_JBDPMD010000016.1:0-128275 GCF_039871875.1 Sphaerisporangium sp. B11E5
CCCCACCTCTCCACCCCGCCACACACGCCCCCACCTTTCGGTACGCTTACCCCAGACCCCGCCTCCGTAGCTCAGGGGATAGAGCACCGCTCTCCTAAAGCGGGTGCCGCAGGTTCGAATCCTGCCGGGGGCACCGAGTTGACCTTGCATTACATGCCCTGACCTGCGGCTTCTCACTGTCGACGTTATGTGCCCTCATGCAGCCGTAGGCCACGGAAAGCAGCCCTGAAGCACTGTTCGCGGAATATGCACGGGATGATCTTGTGCGAGTTCGGCCAGGTCAGCCCCAGGAATACAGAAGGCCCCGGGCGCTGCCGGGGCCTCGCGGGAGTGATATCGATCATGTCTCCAGTGCCTTGCTGATCTGACCGTTGACCTGAGCGCGCTGCCCGTCGATGCACTTCGCGTAGACGCGCAGGAGTACGTCAACGCCGTGGCCAGCGCGCTGAGCGACCTCGGTCGGCGGTACACCCGCGTTCAGCCACAGAGAAACCGCGGCGTGCCGAAGGTCATACGGACGGGCCGCCAGTGGGGAGGCGACCTGTTCCGCGGTGAACGCCAACCTCCTGGCCTCGCGCCAGACGGCGGAGTACGCCGACGAGGAGAACGGCCGGCCCTTGCTCGTCCGGAAGAGCCTGCCGTCTTTCGCCGTGTCGTGGCTGTCGATGTGTTGACGCAGAACGGCAACCAGCACCGGAGGGATTGGGATCTCCCGCGTGTCGTCCCTGGCCCGGTGCTTGAGACCACGTTCGTCGTGTGTCTCCCCTGAGTCCGTCCACCGCTTGTTCGCCTGCGGACGCGCCTTCTCAAGGGTGATCAACCCCCACCCGTCCGCCGGAAGGTCGCAGTTCTGCCGACGAAGCCCCGCGGCTTCCTCCGGCCGCAGCGCCGCGTAGTAAATGCAGGCGAACATGGCCATCATTCGCGCGCCACGCGTCCGGCCCACCAGCTTCACAGCGTCAAGCAAGGCCCGCGCCTGAACCGGGCTGATCACCGTACGGGGGTCGACGGCGCCTACAGCCTTTGGAGGCTTCCACTTCACCGCGTGCAGTGGGTTGGCGGACAGCCTTTTGAGCTCCACTGCGGATTCCATCATGTGATGGAGCACCGCACGCTTTCGCCGCACGGTGTTGGCCGCTGCAGGTTCGCCATCGAAGCGCAGCGCAATCGCATCGAGGGCCGTCCGAATGACGGCAGGTTCGGCCAGATCACCGAGAGGCAGTGACGCCGCTTCCAGCCAGCCAGACGCCACCTTGTGTTCTGGCCGCAGTTCGCCACGTCGTTTGGCAGGGAGAAAGGCGTACTCGCGCAGTACCGCGCGAAGATCCTCGTCATCAGGCCTACCCGGAACGTCCCTGACGAGCGCGGGCACCAGGGACAGCAGTGCGTACGTCATCGTCTCGCGCGTCCGCGCCGCCGTGTGGACCCAGCGGGACGCCATGTAGGACTGAGCGAATTCGAAGAAGGTCGGCCCCGTGTCGGCAGGCATAGCCATCGACTCGGGAAGACCCGTCCCCAGGTCGAATGCCTCTCCACGCTTGGCCGCTTGCCGGAGGTCGGAAACGAAGTTCTCGGCGAGGGCTTTGGTGCGGAAGGTCTTGGACTTTTCCTTGGGCCCGACCTTCCAGCGGGTCACGTACGAAGGGGTCTTGCTTGAGGCGTTACGCCGGATGTCCCAGAACCTCACGTCATAGGAGGTGGTCACGCAGCCTCCCGGAGGGATTCGAGCCAGACGACGAGGTCACTTCGCCACACGCGGAGTTCGCCGTTCGGGAGCTTGACGCACTTGGGTGCGTGACGGAGTTCACGCCAGCGGTAGAAGGTCCGCCGGGAGACACCGCCGAGTTCTTCGAGCACCTCGGGCAACGTCAGCAACTCGTCTCGGCGCGTCATCGCACACCGTCCGGACTAACGGAGGATCCGCCGGTGAGTGCGGCATTGAGGAGCTGTTCACCGATCGGCAGGCCCCGGCCGTCGTACGTCCAACGAGCGATGACGACCGGCTCGTCCTCTCCGAAGGTCGGCAGGCGACCAGTATTGATCTCCTCCTGCCGTGCGTGGCGGACCCGTAGCGCTCGAAGACCACCGATGGTGAGGGAGTAGCGGCGGCTTCTGGTGGAGAAGTGGCCGCGGTAGCCGAGCATGTGAGCCCAGTGGGTGAGGCGGAGCTCAGCCAGGTGGGGCAGGTTACCGAGGCGGAAGCATTCGGCGATCAGGCGCCGTGGGTGGTCCCGCAGGCCGAGAGCGTCAAGGTTTTCCAGGGGATAGATGCGCCGGTCGAGGGTGCCGACACACTCGGCGGCTTTGGTGGCATATTTGGCGATGTAGGCCGCGATGTTGCGTTCATGGGTGCCGCCGCCTGTGTGGATCGGGCGGATGTCGAGTTGCCGGCCCCAGCGCAGGACCCGGACCGGTTCACCCGGTGTGGTGGAGATGCGCACCGAGACCGCCGAGGCCGCGCTCTGTACTGCCGTTGTGAAGGTATGGGTGGTGGCCCACACAGGTGGAGGGGACGGGGGTCCGTCGGGGCCGTCGAGGCGGATGACAGCGTGCAGGTGGACGACGCCGCGGCGTTGGTACTCAGCGACTTTGGCGAAGGACAGGACCAGGTGGTTGCGCAGGTCACGCAGGCTGAGGCCGCCCGCTGTGGCGAGTCGGCGGCGCAATGCGTCGGTGAAGCGTGCCCACAGCAGAGAGGCGGCGGCGTTGAACAGGACCGCGCCGGAGTAGTCATAGCATTCCGGGCACAGTGGTTCACCGAGGACCTGTTCTTCGGAGGCGTGCCGAGCGGCGCAGGACAGGACGCCGCCGTGCGGGCAGGGCTTGGCCCCGCGTCGAGGGTGGCAGGGCAGGGTCTTGCCGCCGTGCTGTCGTCTGGTGTGGACGGGGCCGAAGGATGGGGCGGTGAGGGTGAGGAACAGGGTCGGGTGAGTGCTGACCGAGGGGGGGACGCCTTTTCCGCCGATGAGGCCGGCGCGGATGAGTTGGTAGGTGTCGGCGCGGTAGGTGGTGGCGCAGGCGGGGCAGCGGTTGGCGCGTCGGGTCTTGCAGGGCAGGCGCAGAATGCCGCCGGGTTCGGTGTGGGTGGTGTAGGTGTGCAGGCGCCGGCCGGTGGCGGGGTCGACGTGGATGACGGTGCCGCGGACGTTGATGGGGTTGCGGCATCCGCCGGTACGGTGGAGCTGGGTGGCGAGGCGTTCGTAGTCAGGGCTGTTGAGTCGGGCGATCAGTGCCGTGATCGCGTGCGGATCGGTGGTGGGTGCGGGCAAGATGGTGTCCTCCCTTCGCTCGTTGGGGTGGAGGGATGGCCCCCGACCTGGCAGGCGTCTTGGCGGATGTACGGCCAGGCCGGGGGCGCCCGGGGCTATGCCCCGTGGTTGTCGATGCCGGTGCCGAGGCAGTCGGCGCAGGTGTCGCCGAGGCTGTCGATGCCGGTGCCGTTGCAGGTGCAGCAGCGGTAAGCCCGGATGATCACCTCGTCATCGGGGTCGGTGTCATTCATCGGGGGTGTCGGGGCGGATGCAGCCGGTGTAGCTGCTGTCCGCGTCGTGGCGGGCGCGGCCTTTGGCCAGGACGGCCACGGCGCGGTATTCGACCGGGCCGAAGGTGATCGAGGTTCGGTAGTGGCCGCCGGGCAGGCCGGTGGGGTCGATGGTGCTGCCGAGGTAGGCGGCGATGTTGTCGATGTCGGCACGCATCTGGGGGTCGGGGGCGGTGGTGGGGAGGTAGTAGGCGGTGACGTCCTGGCAGGGGGTGGGGATGTCGGGGTTGGTGTCGAGCAAGTCGGCCGGGTCCCGCAGGCCGGTGATGTAGGCGGCACGGTCGGGGGTCATGGTGGGTTCTCCTTTCGTCAGGTGGGTTGGGTTGCTGTACGCAGGTGGCGCAGGAGATCGGAGGCGAGTTGGTTGGAGACGCCGAGCCGAGCGCGTAAGGCGTCGCGGCTGATCGGTTTGCTGTGCTGGGTGTGGTACTCGGTGGCGATCTTCCGCGCGTAGTCGAGGAGTTCCGGGGACGGTCCTGGGTTCTCGTCCTGGCCGTCCTCGTCGTCCTGACCGTCCCGGACGGAGGCCGAAGCGATCGAGGACGGTGCGGGACGTGGCCCGCCGGTGGAGCGGCGTTCGAGCATGGAGACGGCGACGAGGAACGCACCCGCAGGGGTGGCCGCGACGATCCAGCCCCAGGCCGAAGGTTGGGCTTGGTGCAGGTTGGCCGCCAGGGACAGGACGATTCCACCGGCCAGGACGAGGGTCGGCCAGGACGCGAGGCCCGTCCGGGGACGTCCTGTCTTCCTGTCCCGTTGCCGTTCGCGTGCGGCCATGACACAGGTCAGGTCGACGCAGACGGCGACGGCCCATGCCATTGGTCCGTGTTGCCCGTGGGCGATGGCGGTGTCGCGGATGTGGGTGAACGATCCGGCGCCGGCGATGGCCGCCAGGATGATGACCGGCCCGGAGTCGGCCAGCCAAGCGGCGAAGCGTCGCATCGTGTCCCCCTTTCTGATGAGCGGATGGCTTACGGGTCAGGCGTCGAGCAGGGCGGGAAGGTCAGGCGCGGTGACCTGTACGCGGTGCTGTGGAGCGGTGAGGTCGTCCCAGGACGGGGTGAGGTGCGCGTGGGTGCGGGCGGCGTGTTCGGCGATGTGTTCGGCCACGTGGAAGGACCGTGCGCGGTACCACTGGCCGTCCTGAGAGGCGACGATGGCCACGCCTGGTGTCTCGGCGGGGATGGCGCGGGCCGACACCAGCGCGGCGGGGTCGAGGTCGCCGAGGGTCATGGTCGCGGTTTCGGGGTCGTTGACCCGGTGGCAGATGCGTCCGGAGCACTGAGCGCGTAGTGCGGTGACGCCGGGGCCGAGGTCGGACCCGATGCGCTGCCCGCACAGGAACAGGTAGATGCCGAACGCTCGGCCGAGCTGGGCGATGCGTAGCAGGGCCGTGGAAGTTCTGGCGACGTCGTCTTTCTCGGACTTGTCGGCCATCAGGTACAGTTCGGCGACCTCGTCGACGAGCACTACCACCGGCACCGGCCGAAGGCCTGCGGGGAGCTGCCAGATGTTGCGGGCACCGGCGGCACGGCACAGGCCCATCCGGTCCAGCATCACCGCGATCAGGTCATCCAGCAGCGCCAGTGACTCGGCGCGGTCGGTGGCCAGCGCCGACAGCCGTTCGCTGTAGGGGGCGAACTCGACTCCGCCTTTGAGGTCGAAGCCGACCAGGGCGACCGGTTGCGGTGCCAGCCCGACGAGCAGGACGTTCGCCAGGTTGGACTTACCCGATTGGGTGGCGCCGGCGTTGAGCCAGTGCGGCACGGTCCGGAAGTCGATGACCCACGGACGGCCGGTTTCCAGCGCGCCGACGACGACTTTCAACAGCTCACCAGAGGCCGCCACGCTGTCCACGCGGATCAGCGGGTCACGTATCGTCACGGCCAGCACGACCCGTCCGCGACGCGGGGAGAAGACCCGGACCGCGTGGACCCCCCAGGCGTGCGCCAGTTGTTCGGCGGCATCGGCGTAGTCGCCGGGGACCTGTCCCTCTAACAGCCGGACGGTGACGCGCCAGCCGTGCCGTGTGGGCCGAGGAAGCCACATCCAGGGCTTGACGTCGACGGTGACCCGTTGGAAACGGCGCCGCACTTTGACGATGCCGGTAGAGGCGACGGCACGCGGGACGACGGTGAACCACCAGCGGTGCTGCTTCTTGGTCAGCCCGCAGCCCAGGGCGACCTTGCGCCAGGTGACCCGCACGTGGATCGCGGTGACGACGGCGCCGAGGAGCAGCCAGTAGGACCGGTGGTGCCAGTGCCGCCAGGTCCACAGTGCGGTGAGCAGCGCGGCGAGGTAGGCCAGCGTCCCGAACAGCATGTGCAGCAGTTCAGGCACGGGCACTCGCCCCGGTGAGGGTGAAGGACGTGGCGCGGTAGGAGATGCCCCACCGCTGGCCCATCTCCCAGACGTAGCCGACCAGGCCGACCGGGATCACCTCGTCCCCGGGGGAGATCGGGGAGTCGCCGGACAGGCCGACCTTGACCAGCTCGATACGGCCGGTCTCGTCCTCCACCAGCAGGACGACCTCTTGAACGATCTGGCCGTCCTTGTCTTTCTTGATCTCGCCGGTGTCGGTGTTGACCAGGCGAGGCCGAGGCGCCTTGACGCAGGTGAAGCTCAGCCGTCCGGTGTCGACGGGGATCGGGATGTTGCGCATTGCACATACCTCCTATCTGTCTTAGCCAACATAGTTAACCTAGTTGGCCTGGATGTCAATGACAGCGTGGTTGGCTTGGTTGGAGCTGGTGTGCTCAACTTGGGGAATGGTCAAGAAGACCGGCCGCCCCGGGTACCTCCAGATAGCCGACGAGCTGCGCGAGCAGATCCGCCGCGGCACGCTCGCGCCAGGAGGCCCGTTGCCGTCGACGCGCCGACTTGCCGAGGACTACGACGCCTCGCTGTCGGTGGTGAAGATGGCCGTCGGCATCCTGAGAAACGAAGGCCTGGTCATCGGCCAGCAGGGCAAAGGCGTGTACGTCCGCGAGACCGGCACCGCCGACACAACCCCTGCCACGACCTCCGAGGACCTGGCCGACATCCGCGCTACCATCAAAGAGCTCACCGAACGCCTCGAACGGGTCGAGGCGACGCTGTCACGGCAGCCCGGCCGGCCCCGCCGTTCCCCGCGAAGCTGACCGTTCCGCCGTCCCCGGCGTCCCTTCCGGAACGGTTGTCCCGGACGTGCACGCCGATGACGCGCCGGGCGAACGCCGCCGAGTGCGATTGCGGCGTGACCGGCAGGCTCATCCGCCGTTCCTCCTGACGAACCCCGGCCAGCACGACCAGGAAGCCGATGATCCCCGCCACCCCGAGCGCGATCACTGCCAGGGGGAACAGTGTGCTCATGACCAGATCACCCCGGCGTACCGCCAAGCCGAGGCCACCAGGCCGACGAGCGTCACGGTCAGGATGACCGCCGCCGCGCCGGGCCCGCTGTCACCGGGACGACGGGGACGACCGGCCGGCCGCGTGCTCCCGCCACGGCTCTTGCGCCGCTTGAGCTGACGGCGCTGCCAGCGAAGGACGGCGGTGCACTTGCGGCAGACCCCGGCGCCCTGGGGCATCCGGGCGCCGCACGCGCACGGCGGGGTCTCGTCCAGCGGGGGAATCTCGTGGGTCATCTGCGTTTTCTCCTCTCTCGTCACGGGCGTTTCGTGGTGCGAGTTAGAGGATGCGACGCAGCGTAGGGACGAGATCACTACACGACTGGACGTGTGCAAGACGTCCCGACTAGGGTTTTGGCGTCCTTGGACGTCCTAGCGGGCAGGCGAGATGGCCAACGAGCGGTTACGAGCGGCGCTGCTGGAACGCGGCGTGTCGATCGGTGACCTGGCCGCCGCCACCGCCGTGGACCCCAAGACCGTCGAACGCTGGATCACCCAGGCCCGCCGCCCCTACCGCAAACACCGCTACGTCATCGCCACGTTCCTCCAGGTAGACGAGACCTACCTATGGCCCGACGCCCTCACCCCCGAGCAGGTCACCGCGGCCGGCGAAAGCGAGATCATCCACGTCTACCCGCACCGCTGGGCCGTCCCCCGGGACATCTGGGGACGCTTCTTCACCGAAGCCAAACAAGACATCGGCCTGCTCCTCTACAGCGGCATGTTCCTCGCTGAAGACGCCGGCATGGTCAAGCTTCTCGGCGACAAGGCCGCCGGCGGAGTCCGGGTGCGCATTCTTCTCGGCGACCCCTCCTCACCACAGGTGGCCCAGCGCGGCGCGGACGAGGGCATCGGCGAGGCGATGGCCGCCAAGGCCCGCAACGCGTTGGTGCTGTACCAGCCGATCCGCGACATCGACGGCGTGGAGATCCGCCAGCACGGCACCATTCTGTACAACTCCATCTACCGTGCCGATGATCAGTTCCTGATCAACCCGCACGTTTACGGCCAGCCCGCCGCCAACGCCCCCGTCCTGCACCTGAAGAAGGTGATTGGCGGTGACATGGTGTCCACTTACGCCGCCAGCTTCGAGAAGGTCTGGGATCAGGCCACCCCGGTAGAGTCCTGAGCCATGGCCCGCCGCATCGACTACTACGACGACCCCCAGGCCCCCAAGGTCAACAGCCTGGTCCCTTCGGTCAACGTCGTGGTAACCAACCAGGCCGGCGACATCCTGCTCATCCGCCGCACCGACAACGACAACTGGGCCGTCCCCGGCGGAGCCATCGATCTCGGCGAGTCCATCCCCCAGGCCGCCATCCGCGAGACCCGCGAGGAAACCGGCATCGACTGCGAGATCACCGGCATCGTGGGCACCTACAGCGACCCCAAGCATGTGATCCTCTACACCAGCAACGGCGAAGCCCGGCAGGAGTTCTCCATCGTGCTCACCGCCAAAGCCGTCAGCGGCGAGCCGACCCCCAGCGACGAGTCACGCGAGGTGCGCTGGGTAAGCCGGGACCAGGCCGAGAGCTATCCGATGGATCGTTCGATGCGGCTGCGCATCGGCCACTACCTCAGCGGTGAACCCCGGCCGCACATCGGCTGACACCATCCGCAACTCAACCGCCCGCACCGCCGACATGATGCACGGCGTCGCCTTGGCAATGGTCGCAGTGACCAAGTCGTCCGGCCCGTAGCGCTGCCGGATCTCCGCCAGCCGGTCAACCGCCTCAACCGGCACGCCGTCCGGGCTGGTGGTCATGTCGCAGTACGTCAGCGCCTGCACCAGGTCAGTCCGCCGCTTAGGGAACTCACTCTCCAAGATGTCCAGTAGCCCCCGGTCGCCGGCCTCGATCTCCGCGCAGGTGTGATGCGCGACCAGCTTGCACAGCAGCTCATCGGCGCCGTGCACGTCCCGCAGATACCGCGCCCCGTCAATCGGATGAAACCCGACGTCCACCAGATCCGGCGCGTACCCGATGTCGTGCAGGTAGGCCGACATGGCCAGAAGTTCCGCGTCCTTGCCCAGGATCGGGGCGAGCTGTTCAGCCCGCCGTCCGACCCCAAGCGAGTGCTCCCACCGACGCGGCAACGCGTCCTGAAGCGTCTTACGTGCCAGCTCACGGGCCCAAGCGATGTTGATGTCCTTCATGTCCCTCACCATCGCAGGCCCCCTCACCCCCGAGCCAGGCGTCCGACTCAGACGTCTTGAGACGTCTCAACACCTCCCTCTCGATCCGGGCGGACGAACCGCCCCTTCCCATGCACCGCGACGATCAGCCCTTCCCCCTCCAACAGGCCAAGTGCCTGACGCACCGTCGTCCGCGAAGCCGCATAGTGCCGCCGCAGATCCCGCTCACTGGGCACCTTCCCCGCCGGCGGCAACTCCCCCGAGGCGATCCGCCCCCGCAACTCAGTCGCGATCGCCTGATACAGATACTCCCGATCCAGATGACGAACCTCCTCCCGCAACACCAGCCGCCCTTTGGAGGGAACCGTCACCACGATCCCCTCCTCTACCAGAACCCGCAGAGCCCGACGCACCGTGTTGCGCGCCACCCCGAACTCCACACCCAGCGCCGTCTCAGACGGCAGGTAGGCACCCGCCGGATACACCCCCGCCGTGATCCGCTCCCGCAGCCGATCAGCGAGCTGGGAATACACCCGCCACCCGGTCAGCCACCTACCCACCGCCCCGCCCTTCTGCGTCTCCTGGCCCGGTAAGCCGCTCACGACTTGTAGGAGTCAAGGATCTTGTGAAGCTCCGCGACCCGAACCCCCTCCAAGTCCTCCTGCGACCACCCAGCCAGCGCCGCCCCCGCAATCACCTCGGCCGCGTCGTCGAGCTGGTGACACGAGGTGCGCTCATCGTTGCGCCCACCCCAGATGAACCACAAGAACACCAAGTGCACATACACCCGCCGCACCCGAAGCCGACCGTCGAACACCTCCAGACACGGCCGATCATCCTGATCGGACAGGTGATGCGCCTCCACTCCCCGCCCCGCCAGCTGATCCCGCAGCCCCAGCAACAGCCGATCCATCGCCGGCCGCTCCCGCTCATCGATCTTGCCCATCGGGCACCCCTTCCGCTCTAGCGCACCGCCCAACCGGTAACGCTTGGTGCCCACGAGCCTGCTCTGAGCCGCAGAACCTCTCCACCACTCCCAGGGACGTCTAGGGACGTCCTGTGTTAGCTTCGCCGTGCCGGTACATCCGCCAAGGAGGGAACCCGCATGAACGACAACCTCCGCCACGCCCTAGCCCAAGCCCGCATGCGCACCATCGACCTCGCCACCCACCTGGCCGTAGACCCCAAAACCGTCGACCGCTGGCTAAAAGGCCGTACCCCCCACCCCCGCCACCGCTGGGCCATAGCCGACCTCCTCAACACCACCGAAACCGACCTATGGCCCGAAGCCACCCACGCACACCGCCCCATCGGCCCCGACATCAAAGCCATCTACCCCCACCGCTGGACCGTCCCCCAACCCCTCTGGCACCAACTCTTCGCCAACGCCACCCACCACATCGACATCCTCGTCTACAGCGGCCTCTTCCTCGCCGAAAACACCGGCATCGTCCACCTCATCACCCAACGAGCAAACGCCGGCGCACAAGTCCGCATCATGCTCGGCGACCCCACCAGCCCCCACGTCGCCGCCCGCGGCACCGACGAAGGCATCGGCCCCGACCTCATGACCGCCCGCATCAACAACGCCATCAAGCTCTACCAACCACTCCAAAGCGTCGACGGCATCGAGATCCGCCTCCACCGCACCACCCTCTACAACTCCATCTATCGCGCAGACAACAACATCCTCGTCAACCTCCACGCCTACGCCACCCCCGCCGCCCAAGCCCCCGTCATGCACATCCACACCCAAGACGACACCACCACCGCAACGACCTACCTGACCAGCATCGAACACACCTGGGCCAGCGCCGCACCACTCACCCAGCCGAGCGACCCAGAACGCATGACCAAGATCCGAAAGTAACTTATCTGTACATCTATCAAGGGCAGCCCGCCTGCGGCGGCCTGCCGCGTTCGGGCGGTCGCTGGCCGCGCTGCGGCTCTTCGGCCGGTCGCGGCCCGCGCCGCCCGAGGCGCGAAGGTGAGAATGGCTGTTATGAATGTCGATCCCTAGACGTAGACGATGACCGACTTCGACAGGCGAGAGCACGATGGATGGTCGGTATCCTCCGCCCATACAGCGACACAGCAACACACCGCAGGTGTTAACCTACTTATCTTCAGTCTCTACCAACGCACCTAGTTAATCGTTGCGAGAACTCATGTCACAGCCGCCGCCCTTGACCCCAGCGATAATAGATAGCTTGTTAGACCTACGCCTGCTACTTGAACGTGCGCTAAAAGCATCCAAGCTGACCTCACATGCAGATAAGCATCTTGCGGTTGTGCTTCTAGATGGCGCGTGTGAGCGTGCCGCAGGTATTGCAGCTAAGGAGCGATCGCTCAAGGTAGAGATAGAATTCGAAAAGACCTTGAATCGCGTCGTCCAACAGTTTCGCACCGAGGGATGGACATTCCAAGGAGTCGGCAGCCTTCTCGACCTTCATCGCGCAAGGAATAGTGCCCAGCATCACGGCATTCGCGTTAACTCCGGCCAATTTAGCTCTTGGTGTGCACTCGGCGAACGCTTTGTGAGATCCCTAGTCAATCATCTGTATGGCGTGGACGTCTATGCCATATGGCGAGCTGATGCTATTTCTGACACAAGCATCTCAGGGTGTTTCCGACAAGCAGAGGCAGCGCTCCACGCAGGCGATAACCAAGAAGCTATACACCTAGCTAGAACGGCTTTCGAAGAAGCGACTGGCCATTGGAAGAGGCAGCGCAGACACCTAACACGCCATATTGCAAGTTTCACACCCAACTCCGACAGAGAGGTTCTGGGTCCATTGTGGGACGACATAGAAAAACGCCTCGCAGATATTGATGAACATGCCGCCCTTTCTCTTTTTGTGGACGATGCAGGGGAAGCATTGTGGGTTACGTCACTACTAAGGGAAGCCGATACGCCTTATACGCGCGATGAAGCCGAGAGGATGCTTGACTTCATTTTCTGGTGGATAGTCCGCTGGGAAGGTTTTTCGCAGACACTCGTTGTTGATCGAGAACAGCAGTGGCTTGTATCGCGTCGCAAGGTCCGTCAACAAGAGGACGTCGTCGCCGGCATCGAAACGATTGCTGTCGACGGCGCTTGGGAGAATTCCTGGAAGATCGAGCTTACCCTCAGGGACGTTCCAGCCGAGAAAGACTTTAATGAATGGCGTAGCCATGCTGTCTATCATCTTCAGCATGGCGAAAATCAAGATATTGGTCAACATTGGCGAATCACAGAGTATGGAACACTAGTCTTTTATAGTGGTGCGACGTCGCAACCGAAGCGTGTAGTAGATTACGTGACTTCTGCGCTACGAATGGCCGAAGCATCTATGAGTCAGGCTCGACAGCGTCAAGAGGATGAGAAGCGCGAGATTGAGAATCGCGAACAAAATCTGCGCTCCGCAATGGAACAACATATGCCGGAGCGGGTCACTGGCATATCGCTCGAGCGCGCAGTTCATTACCGGAAGGATGTGGGATGCCTGCTTACAGTCAAACCTGACACGCCGGGCCAGCTAAAGGTAAGGGAACGAATACTCCAGGAACCAGACGTCGAGCAATGTAGCTGGGCATCGAATGGAGCTCTTGGGATCTATCCCGCTCCCGCGGCGAAGCGCCTTATCGAAATACTGCGGCATGTTGACTCACTGGTTAGAAAGGAAGCTTCAAAAAACCAATCCGCCATGGCTCAATATCAACAGAAAAAGGAAGAAATGCTTCGTGGCCTGCTAGATGCAGTGCACGATGCAAGCGGCGGCATAGCCGGCGATCTGTAGGTTCGCAAATTGATGACTAGCTAGGCGGTGGTGACGATCGACAGTATTGACGCCCTGCCCATTGCGCAGTGCCCCCTGTCTCTTCGCATATTGAGATCCGGGGTCGGCGATTTTTCACGCGCCGCCTTCTGTCGAAGTTTGCATTTTGTAGTGGTTGAGGCCGTGACGATCGCTCACTTCGCCTATCGCCGTCCACGGCTAGGGCGATCGACGCCGAGGCCCTCCTTCGTCGGGCCCCGGCACCGGGCAACGTGGCTAAGGTGACAGCAGCACTAAACAGCGACGTCTCACACACCGACACATCCGGGGCGATCCCCCACCGCAAGACCGCGACGCCTGGAACGGGTGACTATGCCATTCGGAAGGACGCCATCCCCCGACCACCCAGATACGCCTAGCCACAGCCTAACTCCTCAGTATCAAGCTCGGCTGTGGCATTGGGTAACCAAATGATCGAAGAGGGGCGATCGACGAACGTACACGCGAGGTCTCCCTTGACGCTCCGTCCCCGGCCCGCTGCCGCGTCGTGCTGGCCGAAGGCGTAGAGGTGATCAGGGCAACTGGGTCTCGTTCTGCAGTGCCTCCTGGTGCAGGCTAGAGGCGATCAACAGGAGCCTTGCCTGGAAGACTTCCTGGTCCTCCCGCGCGTCTTAACTGCATGGCAGTTCGGGCATAGCGCGATCATGAATGCGGGGTGATCCCGCCCTCCTTGGGCAAACTCGTCTACGTGGTCAACCTCGAGGATGGGCTCTCCGCCATCGGTGATGTCGTCGGGCTGGCCACTGCAGGCGGGGTTCTCGCAACGTCCCGCAGCACGAAGTAGCACAGCTTGCCTAGCACTCCTTGAGCGGAAGATTCGAACTGCTTGTGTCGCCGATCTCCGGTTCCGACTCAGTGCCTCGCGCGACTCCACGGACTCACACAGTTCTTGATACTCTCGCTGGCTCTCGACGGAGGGCCAGCCCTTGTTATGTTGAACCGAAGGCTTTGGGCCTACTGTCTGACTGGGATGGACGTCAGGTACGACCTGATCTGCACGTGCGGAGGGCGTCCACGCTTCTTCGCCACCAGTTCCGGATGGTCGCAGACGGGACATTCGCAGCGGACGTATGGCTTACCGCACTCTTCGATCATGACGGCGACCTTGCCGCGGTGCCTGCGATGGATATCGCGATCCACCTTTGAACAGGGAAGAGTGATGGCGCCGGGAGTCTGAAGTAGCACCGGATCCTCTGGTGCGTGAGCCCAACTTTTTCGAGGCATGGGTTAAATGTGCCATACGCCACCGACAGATCTGCCTGACCGCATTCTGCTTTCCGAGGTAGCCAAGCCCGGGTCGTCGAGTTCAGCGACGACCGCACGGGAACGCTTCGTTAGTGACTACGACGAGTCCCCGGTCGAACGGCATAGAGCGCTTCCTTCATCTCGAGAGCTGTCGCAAACCGCTCATTGCGGTAGGGGGCGCACGACTTGATGAGGAACGCGACGAGGTCCTCGGGAAGGCGAGGTCGGATTGCTCGGGGGTCGATCACAGACTCGCCCACTATGGGCTTCGAACTCGGGTACGGGTGGTGGCCGTCGCATAGCAGCTCATAGAGAAGCACACCTACGGCGAACAGGTCAGTGGAGACATCCCAGCGGGTGAGATCCACGTCGGGCGCCTGGTAGGGAGGCGTACCCGACCGTGTCCTAACCTCATCCCCGACCCGGGAGGCGATGTTGAAGTCGAGCAACTTCGCCCCCGTACGAGTAAGCATCACGTTTAGAGGTTTAATGTCGCGATGGACGAGACCCTTATCCTGGAGCTCCATCCATTCTGCGTATTCAGTCTCGGAGAACTCACCGCCCCGCCGCTTCTCATCGAGCTCCTTCAGGCGAACCGAGTCAGGGTGAATAGCAACCAGGGCGTCCAGGATGTCAAGCGCGACATCAACCGCCTCTCGATCCCGAAGTTGGCGCTTACCGGTGGCGTATTCGTCGAGCGACTCGCCGTCGATGAACTCAGTGATCAGGTACCAGTCTCCAGCGCTGGTCTTGCCGGCCCAGTACACTTTCACGACGTTGGGATGGTTGATCTTACGCAGTGCCCCGATCTCCCGCCGCACTGCTTCGTAGCCCGCTGCGCTCTCAAACAGCTTGAACGCCCGATCTTCGTCCTCGACGTTGTCGCGAACTCGGTAGACCTTCGAGAACCCGCCTTGGCCGAGAATGCCGAGGATCTCAAAGCGCCCGTCGATGACGTCACCGATAGCATAGTTGGCGGCTCTAGCACGAACTGATGACTTAACCTCGGCGGGATCCGGCTCGGGCAGTACTTCGCTGTCCCATTGCGCAGCCGACGTGTTGAGCTCCCTCTCAGTGCGCAGGCGATGCTGCAGGGACTCCTCGCAGTAAACAACACGTTCAAGTTGATCGTCCAGGCGGTAGCCGAGATCGACCTGGCCAAACTCGGCAGCACCGATCCGTGCCTGCTGTTCCTTGACGCGCCGGCGTAGTTCCAGCGACAACTCTGCCGCCCACGCCAGTGCGTCCTCCGGCACCTCCATCTCTGGGTCTGGCCAGAGGAGCTTTAGTAGACCGTTAACCGTGTTGTTGACCGCTTTGCGATCGCGTCCACTAAGCTGACTGCCCCACTGGAGGCGACCTTGGGTGGCATCGAGTCGTGATGCGCGGCGAAGCTGGGTCCAACACTCGGCGAGAAAGTCGCTTACGAAGCCGAAGTGGTCGGTGAAGTAGCTCGGGTCGAGCTTGGGGATGTCCCATCCCGGCAGGTAGGCGTGGATACGGTCGTGAAACGCCGTGTCGTTGCGCATCTCCTTAGGCATAGGCCCGAAGAGGTGTCCACGGCTCAGCTCCTCATCGACGTCGACGTCGAAGTTGCCCACCATAACTATGCCACCATCGGCACGGATGCTCTCCTTGCCACGGCTGAATTCTCCAGACTCCATGTAACCCTTGAGGATGTTCACGCCCTCCTTTGTGTCGAACGACACGCCGGAGACTTCGTCAAAACAAATGACGTCGTATTGCGCAACGAGTCCGCGCCGACCAGTCGCGTTGTTCACGAACATATTGGCGACTGTCGCCTTTCCTCCCGAAACTAGGTGAGAGTACGGCGACACCTGCTGAAAAAGATGCGACTTTCCGGTGCCGCGTGGGCCGAGTTCCACAGCGTTGTAGTTTGGGACCACGAATGGGACCATGCGGGCCAGGAGGATGTCTTGCTCTCTGTGCGTAAAGCGTCCTGGCTCGAAGCCAACGCTACGCAACAGGAGGTGGCGCCACTGGTCGGCCGTGAAGTGTGCGCGGCCACGTAGGAACGTGTCGAGCGCATCGCGAGTTGACATTTGGATTGGCCGCACGGACTCCACTCGGAACGGCTGCCCGCCGGACTCGCGTGCAAGCGCAGCGATGTATTCGAGAGTGACCTCGGCATAGAAGCCACCAGTAAGCATACGATCGTGGTCGTTTACCAACTTGTCCGAGATGTGAATATCACTGAGCTGCAGGCTTGGGAGCTCAGCCTTGTAGGCGTCAGCACGGGCATCGAGCCGCGCTCGGAGCAGGTCGATAATCTTGACCTTGCCCTTCTCACGCGCACGCGACTTAAACAATTCCTCGTCCCCGGCGCGGACGGTGCGCTCTTTCATCAACCGCTCGACGACTGCCAGGCCTTCGGAGATCTCATCAGGGTCTGTAGTCGCGCAGTAGCGGCCGAGGAGGAACTCGCCTACATAGGTCGGAACCGGGTACTGTCCACGAAATTGTTGGGCGAGGTCCTTTCTGACCAGGTAACCCTCGAATACCTCAGCGGCAAGCCGGTCGAGCTCATCAGACACGGTTATCGGTTCCTCCCGACCACAACCTCACGTTGAGCGAGGATCTGACCATCAGGGGCGACGAGCACGAGGTGGGCGCGTTCGCCTTCGTGCTCCTCGTCGAGAACGACGAGCGATACTTTCCCGTCGGTGGCTGTCTCCTTCGCCTGCTTGGCAATGCTCGACTTCGGCTCGGCCGGCAGTCCTCGGAGGTCAACTACCACCTTATCGGTAACACCGGTGAACTCCACCCGGCATTGCAGCCCGAGCCACTTCACCTTAGTGAACTCAGGCCCGCGCGTCGCCGCGGCTTGTACCCCAGTGCGGACAGCGAGCCGGGGCACGATGCACTCCTGCGGGCTCACACCGCCGTGCTCGTAGACCTTATTGGCTTCGAAGCAACTAGCACCAGGGGCCAGCGCAATCCGTACATTGTCATCCCAGAACCAAGGTACGGTCGGAACATCGACCGCAGCGCCGCTCTTTAAGCGGGCGCATCGGCCCTTCTTCACCTCGGTTGTGGCGGGCGGCAGGTCGACCTTTTCCATACCGCCAGGGACAAGCACCCAGCCGTGGTCAGTCACCACCTCGACCTGCTGCCAACCTACATCCAGGAGCTCCCGGATACGGGCGGCGATGCGAATGACCTCCTCGTCAAGATGATCGACAAGCCGGATACCGACGTCATGACCGCGATGGTCGATTTCGCCAGTCTCAGTCCATGCTGTGCCAGAGGGATCACCGTGCTCAGTAGAGTCAAGGACTTGGACACCGTTAGCGGTCATTAGGGAGCGAAGCACCTGGATAGATGCCTTCGTATGCGTGGTGGCGTTTGATGCGTGGAGGTCAGGCCCCGCGGTGAGCGTTCCCGGCGCCACAGGCACCAGCGCGGGCTTGGACGTCTGGGTGACTGTCGGAAGCGCTGACAGAGTTGCCATGGTTTCGACATGCAAACCAGCTCCGGTGAGCCGCTCCTGGATTCGGCGCGCGACGTCAAGGCGTAGGCCGTCGATAAACACCGTAACAATCCCAGCCGTCGCCGACGCTGGAGGTCCGGGCCGGTACTTGTGCGAATTCGCCATGGACCCGATCGCCTGCTGCAACGCCTTAGCACCGGCGTCGAGCCATCGCAGGTACAGGGCCGCTGCCGCAGCCGACACCGCCTCGCGATCGGCCAACGTTCCCGTAGCAGCGAGCGCTCGCACCACGGCGTCATCGGCCTGCCAGCCTCGGGCAGCATAGTCAGCTACGAGGACATCAAGATCGTCTGCCGATAGCGGCTGGGTGGTCAACTCGCCTAGTACGACTAGTTGCTCAAGTGCGAACGCTAACGGTGCATGATCGAGGTCCGCCCACACGGTGCCGCGCCGCCAACCGTGTTCGTTCTCCAGCCTGGCCACTTCATTGCGGGCCCTATCCGGTGTGAGCGCTTCGAAGTCACGCAGCTGGTCCCGTAATTGACGCTCGGCCCTCTCGTTGTCCTGTGGCCAGGAGTCAGCATTTGCAACACATAGCTCACGCGGGCGCGCCTTGCGGAGCTGGTCAACGACTCCACCATACCGATCAGGCGTCTCAGCGAACCGCATCCACACATTCGCCCACGCACCCGTGCGACCACCGAGCTTACGCGCAGCCGTGACCTCTCCATCGGCGGTCGGGTCGAAGCCGTAGTCCGCCTTGCACTGCTGAACGAACGCCGTCCACTGCTTGTTATCGGAGCGTGTCCGGAAGCCGTGCGGGTCATCGAGCCACCGGAGAAGGCTTCGGACAGGGTCTTCATTGACTAGCTCGAGAAGATAGTCGGCGTCGAGTAGATGCTTCGAAACGCGCTCGATTGGCTCGTCTAGAAGACGATCAAGCGCGAGCAGCAGGGCGGAGGTTGTCTCGGCGTCGTCAGCGATCCGCAGGCCAAGGCCACGTTCTCTGTGCGCTAGCAAAGCCCGAACTGACCAGTCACGATGGTTTGGATGGGAAAACCATTGACTACGGTATTGAAGCTCAGCGATAGGCGCCAGTTCCGCCGGGCACGTCTCGATCGCCCTCAGCGCACTCCGCATCACTCCGGGCATATAAACGACTACCGGACCCTCCGGAACCCCGACATCAAGTGTGCCTGCGACAACGCAGCGGATCCAATATGCCGGCCCGCGCAGGCGCGACGGCTCATACGCACCCAGCGAAATCAGAGGCACCCGCTTGGAGATCCGTTCAATGACTTGCTGCCATTGTGCATTCTCATCCGGCCACAGTAACGCAACGGGCTTCTCATGCACGTTGGCATTATAAGCGACCGCAACGTTCAGGCAGTCAATAATGTTATCAAGGACCGTCCTACTCAATTGCACCCAGCCCTCTTCTTCGCATCATTCTTTTCTGCATGACTAAGATGAATCTCGTTGTGGCGCTCAGTGCCATCGGGATTCTTGCCGCGATCCTTTTTCCAATGAATATTAAATGGCGCCCGCAGGACGCCCGTCATGACGAAGGGCCGGATATTTAGGCGTACACCGTCATTAAGATCGGGCTCCCATCCGACTGGCTGTCCATGTAGAGACTTCCATCGGATATAAACATCGTAAGGCTTCTCACCTTCAAGGATCATCTCTAGCTTCCGTTGCAGCTCGAGCGCAGCCACCAATCGCCCCTCGGCTCCTGGCACCTCGTCGCGTACTCCAGCCCGCTGACGCTCTACCCAATCTTGTCCGAGATAGGTATACGTAAGCTTCTCCAATGCCTTGCGATCCAGCCGGTGATAATTCACAAGCGCAGAAAAACCGTCCCGCAGTCCGTCCCAGATATGCCAGACGAACGGCCTATTACCGAAAAGCGCACAGTGCTGCTTGAAGAAGTCGTCTCGAAGCCAGTCGTTCAAGTTCTTCCTTTTGCTACCCGACTGCTCCAGCAGCTCCTTAAGTTTGGACGGAGACCAAGAATCGGCAAACGACGCTTGCAGCACTTGTTGCAGGCGATCAGCCGCCGGCGCCTCACCTGACACGGACGGCAGACACACAATGCCGTCCCGATCAGCGAACCGATCGAAAGCATCGGTCGTAACTTGATCCGGCCATCGGTAACCTATGAGCCGCGCAACAGCGACGTGCAAAGGAGCAGACGAAGCTTCCGGGCGTCCAAGGAAGAGCCACTGTGTGGGGTCATCGGTGTTGGGTTCCGGCAGTTGCGGGACTTCTTCGGCAACTCGACGCCACTTCATTTCATCAAAAGGGACCTTGACGAGTGTGCGATTAGTCACAGCGACATTGTTGTCTATCTCACGAACGGCGCGCCGGTAACTAGGCGACGACAGAAACGCCCATAGCGCCGGCAGGTCCGATTCTCTTTTTGGGATCACTGCAGCAGCATTCGAGTCGAATATCTCGCCGGTGTAGAGAGTTACGAAGAGGTCACCCATTTGGCTAACGACGACGCCCCGTCGACCCCACGCCTCCTGGCCTTGAATCCTCGCGCCTGCACTTTTTGCAAGCGAACCTCTCCCCTGCTCCCAAAAAAGAATAGATGATCGGCCACCATAGAACCGGTTACCAACGAGGCTGGATTGGAAATAAACCCAATCTTTATGAGGCAGAGGAATTTCCCAAAAAAATCTACGGTATCGCGGATCGTCGCCTGTCTTGACTCCTTGTCTCGCTGACGCCACCGACTGTAGCAAAGGATGAGCGCCCAGAGAGGAAGTCATTATCCGCGAATCAGGGTTTGAGATCTGAGCCTTCTGTTGCACCGATCCAACAATGGCTTGAGTTAGCAAGTCAGCCTTTTCATGCACCGAGCCATTGCCTATATCTATAGCGCTAATATCGTGATCTTTCGCGGGCGGATGGCAGGAAAGGACAGACAGTACGGTGGGGATCTTGAATGGTTGACGACCAGACTGTGTCTGCCAAACATTATTTCCGATGCGTGCGAACAACCTATATGTCGCTTGCTTAAGCAGTAGCCCGCGGAATGCGGTGTATCCAGGCTTCTCTTGCCAGTTTTGGGGACTTACCAGGGCGATCGCGTGCGCACCACGCATCCAGCGTTCGAGCATTGCCGTGGCCAGATCACCCTTTGAAAGCGGAGCCCTTTGGTCGAGATATGAACGCAATCTCGACGCCTGCTTGGAGCGGGACAAGAACGGCACATTCGTCGAAACAAGAGTATATTTTCGCGTTAGTAGAATGACCGCCCTCATCAGTCCATTCAAATCCGCGCCTAGTACTGCCGCCGCCATATCCCGCCCGCTCTCGCGGGTAACTGCGTCAACAAACGCGGGCGCGATATCCTCCCAATCCATATCGTCGAACGACTGTTGACGGTTTTCTGGGTCCGTCATTGTGGTTGTGTGTCGAGGGTCAATTAAGCTGCCTAGCGTGTCCGCGTCGCGAAACAGCATATGCATCCTGGCAAGCGCATTTTCAAGACGCTCATCTCCGCCAGCAAGCGACATCCACTGGCCAACCGGAGCTTTCACCGGGATCCCAGAGCAAGCAATATTGGGAACGGGAAGCTGCCTCCATCCCTCACCAGCTTTCCAAGCCCTCAGAGCGACAGCAAACATCGCAATCTGAACGCAGCGAGCATCTAGCTCGAGGCCGAATAGATTGTCTCGCAATACGGCGTCCTGGGCAGCTACCGCAGATAATCCTTCCTCCTCTGCACGCATCGTCCATAACATGGAGAATGCCTCGACCAAAAAGTGCCCCGAGCCGCAGCAGGGATCGATCACACTGACGTCTGCCACACGACTCGGCCAATCATCAAAAGCACCGGCTACTGGCTTACCGTCCTCGCGCAAGCGCAAAAACTTGAAGCTCCGAATTAACGGGCTATCCGGATGGCGGGTCGCCCACCATGCACCGAGGGAGTTTTCGAGCAAGAAACGGACCATGTAGGTGTCGGTAAACAATTGAGTGACTGGCCCGAGATCGGAGCCCTCGATCTTGAGCTCTAAGTCATTAATCTCCTCCTTTTTGTCCTTCTGCCAGAACTGATACACCCATCCCAGTGCGTCGTCTGCTATAAAAGTTTCTACAGGCAACGCATCGATGACTTCTTCCAGGGCGTGGCGACCTTCAGGCGCTAGACGTAACCGCACGCACGGATCATCCAATCGAAAAATCCCCGGTAGGATGTCAGCTCCGAACCGCGCAGCTACTGACCATCCGTCCGGCTCTCCTAGATCACTAGCTAGATCGTCACAGTCAGCAATAGTTACCGGGATCCGATATTGTGGATGCAATAGTAGTCGGTTCTCTGCGAGGAACCGCGCGAACAGCAAGCGATGCCATTGCTCATATGCGCATTCACTAATGAGTAGCTCACGGTCACTCCCGAATTGACGCCACTTCGCTCGTAGCGCGTTCCTTAGGCCCGCTTGATCTTCATTGAGGTGCTCCGGACGTTTCTCTGCGAACACCCCAAGACTATCGATAGCAGCACGAACCGCACTCTCGGCGGCGCGGCGAGCCACGAGTACTGCTGTCTCAAGTTGCTTACGGGAAGTCGGGTGGAGAGCTCGCATAATCATTCCTCAAAGGATCACGGTCTTGCCAGCGTCCAGGTGGGCATGCACGCGATTTCTTAGGTCATCGAGATACCGCTCCAAATCCTCAGTGGTCTTAATGGTGGCCGATGGAACGGCCACCGTGATACTTGTCGGCTCTAGCATCTTCGCGGCGCGAAGCCGCGCTTGATCTCGACGACCTGGCACGAGACTTATGCGATCCTGCCAGGCACTCAGCGGGATGGCATCGAGCACCTCTAGCAACTTGGCAGTCGTGGAAAGGTCTGGCCCCTCCACAGGCGACAACTTGGACTCAGTAAGGATCGCCTCACGGTGCAGCGGGGACAACTTGCCCCACTCTTCCCAAGCCTCTAGCTCGGCGACAGCATCACGTTGAGCTGAGGCGAGTTGTTCTACCCGCTGAACGACCACATCATGCAGCGCACGCGTAAGTTGATTGAGTACCGGAGGAACCGGGTCAGGCGCGTCCAGGAGCTGACGACCATCGTGGATAGCCTGGATAGCGGGGAGAAAAGTCGCAGCGATTGGGAGCCCTTCGGCATGCCGAAGAAGCCGCTGCAAGTTCTGCCAAGCGCCCTCCCGTTTCTCTCGCTCTCTATCCGCCGACCTCCACAGATCGAGCTCCTTGCTCAAGCGGGCATAGGAGTCGGCAATCGCCCGAAATTGCTGGTTTCCGCCGAGCGCTAGTAGAGCATTGAGATGCGTCGTGTTGGGCGCCTCCGGCAAAGGAGGCAATCCGCCAGCCCGAGCAGCCAGGTCCTTAAGCCGCTGTATAAGGCCAGAAAGCTGGGCGCCTTCCTGACCAGGCTCGTAAGGAATTCCCGCTGCACTCAACAGCCCTCTCACTGCGAAGCGCTGGCTGGTAGACGGTGGTTCATCTTCCTTATAAACCGTGACCTTACCGATCTGGGTGGGTGGTAGCTCTTTAGGCCCAGCCAGATCTTTGCCGTCTTGCACAGCGCGAATGTTGCCAGCAGCTAGCAAGGCAAGGATCGCTCCGTTTACGGCATCTTTGGGCCAGCCATATGGCGGAGCAGCAAAGCGTCTTTGTACATCTGCGCCTTTAGTGCCGCTCGGGCTGATAGCAGCTAACACTTCCTTACAGACCGGATGAGTCGTCAGTTCTCCATGATGCCCGACCGCTTCCAGCGCATCAGGGGCCCCGTCTCGGGCCTTCGTTACTACCTTGCCCCAATAAGCATTATCCCCAACGCTGAACTTGGGGTAGAGCCGGACTAATGAACGTGTAGCCGTAGTCTGCACTGCGTCATGAAGAGTCGATACGGTGACCTCGGCACCACCACCCTGGAAGACTCGAGCGCGGGCTGTTGCTTCCCGAAATAGCGTGGTGAGACGCTCCTCGTCAGTGGCGAGTCGAGTTCTCATGGCGCGTTGAGCAGCCTTACCCTCATCAGTCTGCGGGGTAGGCCGCCGAAGAGTGTCCTCCGCCGCGGCGTAGCTGGCGAGAGATTCCTTGATCCGTTCAGCCTCATACTTTGGAAGCAGAACGAAAACGATAGGGCTTTCATCGCCGGCCTCGGCTGCTGACCTTTTTACTGCTGATAACGCCACCGACCATTCATCTCGAATCCAGACCGGTACCCCATTGTCGCGAGCGGCCGGCTCATCCTGGCCCCAGTGGATATCTAGCGTGCGAGGCGTTTTGCTAGCTCCGTGTGGGAGCTTCAGTCCTCCCATGGCCTTGTCGACAGCAGCAGCTAGACGTTCTGTGCGCAGTTGATTTATGCGAGAGGAGTCGTCGCGGATCACTGCAAGCCGGCTCTGGAACTCCTTCTCCCACTCCGCGCCTTCTTCGGTCTGGAGCCGGTACTCATCATCGATGCGCATGAGTCGGCCGTCAGTTACAAGGGCTTCAAGGAGCTCAGGGATTCGCTTACGTAGCCTGGCTCCATCGTGGACGAGATCTTCAACCATGAGATCGGCGAGGAACGGCGCCGTCGCCCTAAGGCCTGTTTCCCCAGCCACCGTCCGGCTAGGGATCTGCGAGATGAGGAAGACTAGGGCGCAGATTCGGGACTTTAATGCGCCATCCTCGCCCTCGGCGCGAAGTCCACGGATTAGCTCGTCGATCTCTTTGAGGAGGACTCCGCTTTGGAGCATTCCAGGCGCCTGCTCCTCATAGAGAAAGTCCGCACCAACTACGTGTCCGACCGGCGCATCCGCAACACGAGCAGCCGCTTCATGAACCGTGCGCAACTGAGTCCGAAGCACTCCAGCCTTGCCAGCGCGGTCAATCGCACGAAGCGCCAACTCCCAGAATCGGCGTCGAGTCGGTAGCAATGGGTAATCCGGGACGAGATCCGGCTTGTCCGCCGCCTTGGTAGCAAGGTGGGTTCCACCAAGATGCTTGTCGATCTCACCACTCACTGATTCAAGGGCGGACTTCAGCATCGGAACTTGCTCGGGACGCTTACGGAGTACTACCTCGCGAATTACCGTCTCTACGTCCTTATCGGATAGAGACACCTGCACAGCAAAGCGGTCGGTGAGTTTCTGGAGGGTGGGTGTAGCCGTGAGCGCGCTCTGGCCAGTGGACACGAAGAGAACCTGGCTTTGAAATCGGGCTGAGCAGCCCTCTACGAGATTTTGTACCGCAAGCGCCTTTTCGCTATCGTCCTGGATATACTGTTGCAGCTCATCCAATACGATAAGAGTAAGCGGTAGCTTTCCCTCACTAGTTGACTGTAGACGTAAGACGTCATCCATTACATCGAACATCTCTTCGTCGGTGATGTCCGTGACCATTGGAGGGAATTGTGCTTTTAGTAGATCCCTGACGTCCTTAATTGAATTGCCGAGTGTCGCGTCTAGCTCGAGGAGCGACTTAGCGATGATTGGGGAGACATAGAGATTGTGGACCTCTTTATCCAGAGAGCGTCCGTTCGCTTCGACGGCAGCACGCACCGCCTCAAGATAGCCATTCTCTTGCGCCCAGAGGATGAATCGAGCCAAGGCGTATTCTTCTGGCAGGCCGGCACTCTCAAAGATAATTGAAAGAAAGGCTAGTCGCACGGCGTCGTTTTTTCCTGCGCCCAACGTGCCCGCAGCGGACCAAAGCCCACCCAACCGCTTCCCTGCTGTGGACAGTTCAGTGAGATGGTCACGGACTTCGTCGGGTAGACTGACAATGTCGCGGACACATCGACCGTCAGGTAGCTCAGCATTGCACCAGAGGTGTTCGAGCACCCGAGCCAGATGCGACTTGCCGCTCCCATAGAAGCCGCTAACCCATACCGCCGGCTGCTGCGCTTGGCTGAGGTTAGCGAGAAAACTTTCGAGGATGCGCTCCAGACCGCGCGCATATTGACCGTTACAGACGAAGCTGCTCAGTTCCCAGACGAGCACCTCCCATTGCTGGTCAGTCTGAGGACGTATAACTTTAGCAACGCCATCATTCGGGATCTTCGTCTTAGTCGGGTCGCGAAAGAAGAGCTCACGGTTCGTGATCGTCATCGACTGTTCCCATTCGGTGTTAGGGGAATCGCGAGATAGTTCCAGCCGTCACGTGCGTCGAGAAGGCGGTAGATATTTCCTTCATGGCCGCCCGGGAAGAACACAAGCAGCCGACCTGAGATACAATCGCTGACCTCATTTAGTAGCGCGGAAACTTTTACCGCCGCCCCAAGACCGAACAGGCTTCCAGCCCCCAGAAGTCCGACCACGCCATTCGGATCGGCATGTTTTGCTAGCTGACTCCGCAGGTCATCGGTGAGATGTTTGAAAAACGCCGGCAGTGCAGGAGCGATCAGTTCGGGGTCTTCAAAGTAGGCGTCACGATACTCGTGACTGGCCATCCAATTTTCAAATGCTGTCGTAATGTCGATTGAAGCCCAAGGATGGCCGCTCTTATTCGTAGCAGCTTTGAATGACGGCAGATGTAAGCGGAGTCGGCGTTCGTACTCCGGCGGGTACACCGCCATCCACACCCGCTGCTGTGCCGCTAGGTTCTTCTGCCACGGCAGGCTCACAAATCTGCCATAAACAGCGACAAGGCCATCAATGTAACTCATGACAGCTCGCCTTCGAACGGGCGAAGGAGCTCGTGGAAACTGACTTCAACTACGCCGCCTGCGTGTCGAAACTCAAGCATCCCCCGCTGGGACGCAGCATAGGCGAGGTCAAGAAGAACCGATTTGGGCCGATCCAGAAAACGTGCCCATTCTGATTCAAATAGCGCGTCTCCTCGCAGACCTTGGAGATAACCGAGCATTAGCGCATAGGCTACGTTCGCCGGCCTGCAGTTAACTCGCGTTCGCACCTTGGACGTTCGGCGCCCAGAGGCCAAGTGCCCTGTCTGTTCCCATGATGAGAAAGTATTCCGCCCGATCTTCGCGAGAGTAGTCGCGCGGTAGCTCGAGGGAAACCGTTCGCCCACCGCGGCAGCCAAATCTGCCGACGTGAGCACATCACCGGGTGATGAGCCTGTGATTACGCCACCACTTGCGCGAAAGACAGGGTCTCGAGCGAGCGCGCATAGCCCGGCCAGCAAAGGTTGCGCGGCGGGATCGCTCGGCCATAGGTCCCGGAGTGCCCGGAACAACACGGAGTCCGATCGAAGGAGATACAACTCCTTTAGATATCGAAATGTCCGGATTCGGGCTGCTTCGGTCTGCTTCCCGATGACATTGCGCTCCAATGCGGCATACTTGTACTCATCGCGCTTGGCTCCAGCAGTAACGTTATCGAGAAGAGCTCTAAGCGCATCGGTGACGATGGTATGACTCGTGTTCGGCCCACCACTGACGTCGCCAGTAACGATCTCCGTCGGCGGATGAAGTATGTCTGCTTCAACCGCAACCATCGCCGATCCCACCCAACTACCCATTAAATCTCTCTCAACCTACCTCGCCGCCTACGGGGAGGTCTAGCCGCGACGGTTGCCATCTCTTGCGAAGGGGTTGTTTGGACCCTCCAAAGGAAAGCCCACAATAGGCGGCTGTCCGTAGCGTCCAACATCCTCACACCACCGAGCTCCGGCCGTGTCAATCGATCGAGGTAGGCTACAACAGATGACCTTGTCGGTATAACCCTTAGTGAGACCTGTCATCGAAAAACGTACACATGGACATAAACCCGACATATCTCCAGATGTGCCCGTGTGTTTTGCTGGGCCGAGTTCTCTGGTGGCCGGCCCCGCGATCCTGAGGTCGCTTGATGACATAGTCACATGCGTGGGCGCGACTTCCGCCCTTGGCCGAGCTTGGCTGCTGGCGGTTTGTTTGGCAGCACCATCTCCGTCGGCGCCGTTCAGTCCCGCCGTGGACGGTGGGAGGACCAGAACGCTGAGATGACGTGGAGACCATAGTCCGTCCTATGGGGACATGCACGGGACGATCAAGCAAGCCGTGCGTAAGTGCCATAGCGTTTCTGCAGGTCAGATCACATGGATAGACCTCTTCGCCCTCGCTCTCCTAAAGCGGGTGCCGCAGGTTCGAATCCTGCCGGGGGCACGCATCAAATCTGCGGCGCAAGCGCGGCGTTCAGGGCCGTTCCTGTCCACTTGGGCAGATTGTGTGGTCAGCATCTCGGTCATGGTGGCGATCCCTTCTACGGTGTCGTCTGTGAGTGTCATCTTGATCAGCGCGGTGTCGGTCTGATGGTCATATCGGATCTCTAGCCGGAAGATCGTGAACAGCTCTCGTTGAAGGTCTTCCGGGAGCATGGCGAGGTGTGTCTGGAGCATTGGGAGCTTGTCCAGTAGCTCTGAGTGGTGATCAGTACCTGGGGGCTCGGCCTCTAGCTCGGCCAGTACCTGGGCCTTGCCCCGGCGCTCCGCCTCAAGTTCGGCGAAGCGGGAGCGCAGCCTTTGGGAGAAAACGGCATCAGACGCTGATGCCGGGTCGGACTCCTCGATCTGAGTGATCAGTCGGTCCTGCTTTCTGGTGAGGTTCGCCAGACTTCTGCGCATCGCCTGGCACTTGGCTTGCCAGTCGGCTTCGGCTTGGTGACTGCTGCGGGGCAGGTCTGCTGCCAGGAGCGCATGCCGCTCAGGTCCGAAGACACGGCGCTGGAACAAGTCGTGAACCGCATCTGCCAGAGCGTCTTCACGGACGCGAATGATCGAGGGATGGCCTGGGAACCGGTCGCTGCGACCTCGGTGGTTGAGATCCGGCTGGCAGGCGTAGTAGGCATCTCGCGCTGTTCTGCGGGTCTCGGTTTTCCCGAACATCCTGCGTTCGCAGGGGGCGCAGTACACGAAGGACCGAAACAGGTAGGTACGCCGCGCCTGAGGGTGCTTGTTGGCTCCCGAGCCGCCGCGAGAAGTGCCTCGCGTCTTGCCTATGCCCTGGGCGGCTTCGTACATCTCCCGAGTGATCAACGGCTCGTGTGTCTGTTCCGCTGACCACACCCAGGCGCTCGGGGGGTTCACCATGCTCCTGCTGCCGGCGCCCCGACGGCTGGTCGTCGCCTTACGGTTCCAGACCATGTAGCCGGTGTACTTGGGGTTGTGCAGGATCTCTCGGACTCCTGAGCGCGACCATGCGTTACGGCCCCGGAAGTTGGGATTAAGCGACTCGGGTGGCGGATAGCGGTCGTGGTCGTCGTTGAGACGGTCGACTATGTCGCCGTAGCCAAGGCGTTCCAGGACCCGCCACATGAAGATCAGCGTGATCACTGGCCCGCGAATGGGATGAGGGGCAAGCTTGGTCTTGGTCCTGCCATCGGCTGCCTTGGCAGGGACCGGGTGGGGTACTCGGACAGCTTCGTAGCCGTATGGTGGGCGGCCGACGTTCCAACCTTGCTGCGTGTGGGTTCGCAGGCCGTCCCAGGACGCCTCCATCATCTGGACCGCGTACCACTCGGCTATACCTTGTTTGACCCTGCGGGTGAGGATCGCGGTGGCGCGCTTGCCGTTGAGCGTGATCGGCTCGTCCGCCGCGAAGAGCGGGATGCCCAGTTGTTCCAGCTCATGTTCGATCTTGGTGCCGTAGAAGGTGCGGCGGGAGATGCGGTCGATCGATTCGCAGATGACCGCATCGAATCGGCGCCCCTGTTGCTTGGCTTCAGCAAGAAGATCTTGGATACCACCGTCGCGGGAGATCGGAATGGTGAACTGCTCGTGCGCGTGGCCATGCCCGCGATCTTCGAGATTCTTGCGGCCGGACTCGACGTCATAGAAGTGGGCGACTATCAAGGAGCCAGCCGGTAGAGCTCCTCGGCTGTTGTCCAGTTGCCTGGGAAGGGAGAGCGTAGGGTCCTGAAGGTCCTCCGTTGAGGTTCTTCCACACCAGGCGACCTTCAGCCCGTCAAAGGGATCTTTGACCGCCTCGGTCTCCCATCCCATCGTGGACTCCCTTCGGTGGTCGCTCCACACTTAGCCACAGCAGTAGTTTGTGGATCACATACGCCTGAGCCGCGCGCAGCTCTACACCCTCTTCGCCGGAGATCGTGATGATCTCGACCACCACACAGGGTTCAGGCGTACTGGCGTGTCCGGGCCCGTCAGCGTACGCGGGTGAACTCGATTCGAGAGGCCCCGAGCAGGCCCTTTGTATCCGTTCAGTCACCCTCCGCGCCTCCTTCGCCGACCTGAGCAAGAGCGCTCAGCAGCCGGGTGCGGGCCAGGTCGCAGAAGTCGGGGTTGATCTCGATGCCGAGGAAGGGGCGGTCGAGTTGCCGGGCGGCAAGGGCGGTGGTTGCCGCTCCGGCAAAGGGGTCGAGGACGGTGCCGCCGGGGCGGCAGCCGGCGGCAATGGCACGCAGCGGGATGTCGATCGGGAAGGTGGCGAAGTGGGCGGCGCGTAGCGGGCGGGTGGGGATGGTCCAGACGTCGCCGGGGTTCCTGCCGTTTGGGTGGGTGGTGGTGTGGCGGTGGCCGGTGGGCTGCATTGCCGCGCCGTGCCGTTTGCCGCGCAGCGGATGGGTGGTGTCGGTGTATTTGCCGTCAGGCGGCCAGGGGGTCTTGATGGTGTTGGGTTTGTTGCCGCCGTGGCGGGCGCGTCTGCTCAGGGTGCGGTCGCCGGTGTAGGGCTGGCGGATGGGGTCCAGGTCGAACCAGTAGCGGCGTTGCTTGACGAGCAGGAAGATGAGTTCGTGGCGGGTGGACAGGCGGTCGGTGACCGACTGGGGCATGGCGTTGGGTTTGTGCCAGACGATGGCGTTGCGCAGGATCCACCCGTCGTGCTGTAGGGCGAATGCCACCCGCCAAGGCATGCCGAGAAGGTTCTTGGGTGGCAGTACCAGCCGGGTCCGGGGCCGGATCAGGGGTTGCCGCTGGTGGTAGTTCTTGCCGCGTGCGCAGCCGTCGGAGTTGGCCGCGTAGCAGTCGCCCAGGTTGAGCCAGCAGGTGCCGTCGTCGGCCAGCACCCGCCAAGCTTGGGCGAACACCGCGCGCAGGCGTTCGACATACTCATCTGGAGTGGCTTCCTGGCCGTACTGGCCGAGGACGCCGTAGTCGCGCAGGCCGTAGTAGGGCGGGCTGGTGACCAGGCAGTCGACCGACCGGCCGGGTAGTTCCCCCAGGACCTCACAGGCGTCGCCTAGGTAGAGTCGCACATGCTCGGTGCTCCAGTACGGCGTCCTCATCGTTCGCTCCCCGTGCCGCGAGTGGGAGCGATGAGGCGGCGGTAGCCCAGGACCAGCGTGATGCGCCAGGCCGCGCCGACCAAGGCTGGGGCGGCGTCCGGGGTGCCGTCGGTCGCCAACTGGATGAGTTCGATGGAGTGGCCGTCATCGAGTTCCGGGGTCATGGGCCGTCCGGCGATTGCGACGCCGATCAGGACTCCGTCAGCGGCGTTGACGCCGATCGCGAAGGTTGCCTCCCGTTGCGGTGGTGGGGCGTGGCGGGTCCAGGCGATGAACGCGCGGGCGGTGTGCAACTTGATCGGGACCACGGAAAGAACGCTGGACGAGGTGGCGGAGGGGCTTATTTCGCAGATGCCGGTATTGCTTTTGCGTGCGGACTCCAGAGTTTGATCCCATCCGCCTTCGGGCCGTGAACTTTTTGTGTTTCTCATGGTTGGTTCGGGCGTGCCTCAGATGCGTTTCCGAGTGCAGCAGACCGCTATGGCCGAGGTCGCGCACGAGCGGAGCGGATTTCTGGCACCCCCTGCTGTCCAGCGGAGACAGTTGCCTGCCAGAGCCCAGCAAGACTGGCGCCGGTCCCGCGGAGCGTCTGTTTGTTTATTGGCAACTCTGGCTAGAAAACGGCATCCGGCGGTATAGGGAGGCGGCATTTTTGGGTGCCGGAGATTTGCCATAGCGGGCGCGTACACCAGAGCAGGAGACCCGCAAACTCTGGCTCTGGAGAATTCGATGAGTACCGAAATTCGGCGCGCCACCCCGGCGCAACGTTCGCCATTGGACATCGCCGAGCAGGCGTTCAGACTCCTGTGCTGCGAGCCCGGTGGGCTGGCCCTGGACGCCACCGGCTTGGCCGGCGAGCTGCCGCAACGGCCGGTCCTCCTGACCGAGTTGCGTGAGCTGCTGATGGATCGCAGGCTCGGCAACCACGTCCGCGACATCGTCTGGCGCGAGCTGGTGACCCGCGCCCGCGCAGAAGGGGCCCCGTGGCTGGTGGCTGCCGTCGGCATGGCCATCCCTGCCCTGCGCCGCGTGGCCGGCCGGATCACCACCGGCTACGCTGCGGGAGATCCAGCCGACATCGACAGCGAGGTGCTCGCCGTCTTCATCGAGGCCATCCGCACCCTCGACCTAGATGGCGGCAACGTCCGGCCCCGGCTGTGCGACGCCGCCCGCCGCGCCGGCCGGCGGGCACGGCGCATCGCCGAGGCGGAGTCCGTCGGCCGTACCCGCTTAGAGGACCAGCCACTGCACCAGGTCGCCGGCGAGCTCGGGCTCAGCACCGAGGCCGCCAAGAAACGTCGCCAGCGCAGCGAACCGGTCCTGGTCGCGGCGGTGCTTTCCGGCCAGGTCTGCGCCGCAGTGTCCCCGACGATCACCTCCGCCGCCCCTAGAAGGGTGGAGGTGACCACGACCGTGCAGAGGCGGAGCTCCTCAGATGCGAACCCCGATCACCGCGACCCGAAGGGAGGCCCGGGCACCACCTCCGGCTCTGCACGGCCGCCCGCCACCCCCGCGGCACCGCTGCCGCTGTGGCAACGACCCGCGGTACGCGTACTGATCATCGCGGTGCTCACCGCAGCGCTCATTGCCGTTGCGGCAACCACCGTGTTCGCCGCGACCGGCGAGCTTGCCGCCCCACCGACCAACCCCGACCAACTCGACAAGGTCTTGAACAACCTTCGGACCTGGCTGATCGGCCTGCTTGCCGCCCTGGCAACGCTGATGTTCACCATCGGCGGCGTCCGCTACCTCATTGCCGGCGGCGACCCCGGAGAGATCCAGAAAGCCAAGATCGCGTTTAAGGCCGCCGCCCTGGGCTACGCCCTCGCCCTGCTGGCACCGCTGTTCGTCAACGTCCTCAAGCGCGTGGTCGGCGGGTGAACGGCCATGACCTTCGTCGTCATCATCCACATCCTGTGGACAGCACCGACACCTCCGCCCACCCCTGAACCGGAACTGCCGCCGTTACCCCTGCCCCCGGCCAACCCCGGCATCGGCTTCGGCATCGGCGGATGGATCGGCAACCAGATCAACGCCTGGTTCGCCGACCTGGTCGCCCTGGCGATCAAACCCCTTCTCGACACCCTGGCCGCCACCCTGCTGGCCACGCCGAGCATCACCGGCCCCGGCAGGGTTCACGACCTGTGGCAAGCCACCGCGGTCATGGCCAACAGTTGCTTCGTCATCTTCGTCGTCGCCGGCGGCATCCTGGCCATGGGCCATCAGACCGTCCACACCCGCTACGCCGTCAAGGAGATCGTGCCGCGGCTGGTGGTGGCCTTCCTGGCGGTCAACTTCAGCTTCCTGATCACCAGCAAGGCCATCGAACTCGCCAACGCCCTGGTGGGAGCCATCCTCGGGCGAGGCTTCGACGCCCGTCGCGCGGCCAACGCCATCCGCTTCCTCATCGTGCCGCCCGGCGGCCGGCAGATCTTCTACATCCTGCTGTCCCTGGTCGCCGTCGTGCTGCTGGTCGCCCTGCTGATCACCTTCGTACTACGGGTGGCCCTGACCACGCTGCTGGTGGTCGCCGGCCCACTCGCCCTGGCCTGCCACGCACTGCCGCACACCGACGGCCTGGCACGGCTGTGGTGGCGGGTCTTCAGCGGGCTGCTGGTCATCCAGCTGTGCCAGTCACTCACCCTGGTCACCGCCGTACGCGTCTTCTTCAACCAAGACGGCCGCGAAACCACCGGCCTGGCAGGCACCGGGCAGCTCTACAACCTGCTCCTCGCCCTCACTCTGCTGATCATCCTGGTCCGCATCCCCGGCTGGGTGTCACGGGCGATGTTCCTGCCCGGCGGACGTGGCCTGGGCGTGGTCCGCATCGTCAAGTACGCCCTGGCCTACAAACTCACCAGCCCGCTGCTCAACGTCCTGCACCTGCGCAGAAGTGCCGGGCACCGCACCGGCGGCAACGGCCGCACACTGACCGCCTCGCCGGTCGGCAGGCTCCTGCCAGCCCTTGCCGCGGGCCCTGCCGGTGCGGCTGCCACCGGCATTTCCACAGCGGCAACAGCCACTTCCGCCGCCCGTGGCGGTACCGGACCGGCCAAGCACGCCCCGGTCGCCGCCCGCCGCCCCATCCGCGCCGAGGACTGGGAACCCGCACCCGTCAAACACGCTCCCAGCGCACCACCGGTCCAGGGCAAGTACCGCACCCCGGCCCGGCCCAAGCCCCCCATCCCGCCCGCCACTCCGGTCTACGGCCACCCCCGCGACCGCTTCTACTCCGCAGGACCGACCGGGCTGAACCAGATGCAACAGCTACGTGCCCAGGGCACGACCTCACCCCCGCCGGTGCCCAGCCCCGCCATTCGGCCCATCGTCCCGCTGAACGCTCCCATCCCCGGCTCGATCGACTGGCCGGAGAACCCTTCACATCGCCACACACCCCCGCCCTCACAGAACTCTCCCTCGAGGCGCACCCGCAGGAGGAAGGGAGGCGACGGGCAATGAGCTGGAGCGAAGCCATCCGCATCCCCGCGGACGTCGAGCAAGCCGATAAGATCGCCTGGGGCTTGACCGCCCGGCAGGTCCTGATCCTGATCACGGCCGGAGCGATCCTCTACCTGGGCTACGTGACCTTCGGAGTCCGAATCCCCCTGGTTGTGTTCGCGGCACTCGCTCTGCCGGTCGCCGTGCTCGGCTTCCTCCTGGCCATCGGCACCCACGACGGGATCAGCCTGGACCGCTACCTCCTCGCCGCCCTCCGCCACCAACGCTCCCCCAAGCACCTGACCACCATCCCTCAGACCGCCCCTGACCCACCTCGATGGATCAGCGCACGAACCCCCCGCCCGCCCACCCTCCTGCGACTGCCTGCACGCGGGGTGTCCGACGACGGCCTGATCGACCTCGGCCCGGACGGCATCGCCGCGATCGCCCAGGTATCCACCCTCAACTTCGCCTTACGCACGCCAGACGAACAAGACGCACTGGTCGCCACATTCGCCCGCTGGCTCAACTCCCTGTCCGGCCCCGTACAGATCCTGGTCCGCGCCGAACGCATCGACCTGACCCAGACCATCACCACCCTCCACGACACCGCCCAGCAGCTCCCCCACCCCGCCCTGACCTCCGCCGCCCACGAACACGCCGCGTTCCTCACCGACCTGGCCACCCGCCACGAACTGCTCCACCGCCAGGTACTGCTGGTCATCCGCGAGCTGGCACCCGGCACCAACGGCAAGGCATCAGCCGCTGCTCGCGCCTACCGGCGGCTGGACGAGGCAGCCCGCCTGCTGGGCGCCTGCGGACTCACCGTCCGACTGCTGGACACCACCGCCGTCACCGCCCTGCTGAACTCCTGCTTCGACCCCACCGCCCCGCCGCTGCCTCCCAACGAGCTCGCCAACCACGACGAGGTCGTCACCTGGGGAGGGCGACGATGAAGCTCCGCGTACGCCGCACCAGCGTCACATCACCAGCCCCCGGCCCGGACGCCATAGAAGTCCAGCCCCGCCGCCTGCACGTCGGCAGCGGCATCTGCACCACCCTCGCCATCACCGGCTACCCACGCGAGGTCGCCCCCGGCTGGCTGGAACCGCTGCTGGCCTACCCCGGACGACTGGACGTCTCCACACACATCGAGCCCGTACCGTCCCTGGTCGCCTCCGACCGGCTACGCAAGCAACTCGCCCGGCTGGAGTCCGGCCTGCGCTCGGACCACCAGCACGGCCGCCTGCTCGACCCCAGCGCCGAGGCCGCCGCCGAAGACGCCCAAGACCTCGCCGCACGCATCGCACGCGGCCAAGCCAAACTCTTCCGCGCCGCCATCTACCTCACCGTCCACGCCACCACAGAAGACGAACTCGACGATGCCTGCGCCCAGGTCCGCGCCCTGGCCGCCTCTCTGCTGCTGGATGCCCGCCAAACGACCTTCCGCCAGTTGCCAGGCTGGATCAGCGGCCTGCCGTTCGCCTACGACAACCTCACGATGGGCCGCACCTTCGACACCCCCGCCCTGGCCGCCGCGTTCCCCTTCACCAGCCCAGACCTGGCCGCGGAGCTCGGCCCCACCGCCGTCCTGTACGGCGCCAACACCGCCAGCGCCTCCCTGGTCGCCTGGGACCGATTCGCCCAGGACAACCACAACTCCGTCATCCTCGCCCGCTCCGGCGCCGGCAAGTCCTACCTCGCCAAACTCGAAGCCCTGCGCTCCCTCTACACCGGCGTAGAGGTCGCCGTCATCGACCCCGAAGACGAATACGCCCGCCTGTGCGCAGCGGTCGGCGGCGCCTACCTGCACCTGGGCGCACCAGGCGTCCGGCTCAACCCCTTCGACCTGCCACCAGGAAACCAACGAGACGGCGACCCGCTCACCCGCCGCGCCCTGTTCGTCCACACCCTCATCGAGATCCTGCTGGGCGAAACACTCGACAAGGCCGGCAAGGCCGCCCTCGACCGGGGAATCATGCTCGCCTACCGCACGGCCGGCATCACCTTCGAACGACGCACCTGGCACCGCCGACCGCCGCTCATACGCGATCTGGTAACCGCGCTTACCAATGACCCCGACCCTAACGCCAAAGACCTGGCCGCCGGGCTCGCGCCGTACGTCACCGGCAGCCACCGCCAGCTCTTCGACGGCCCCACCACCACTCGCCCCGACTCCCACCTGATCGTCTTCTCCCTGCGCGACCTACCCGACGAATTGAAAGCCGCCGGCACCCTGCTCACCCTGGACGCCGTCTGGCAACGCGTCTCCAACCCTCGCGACCGGCGCCCCCGACTGGTCGTGGTCGACGAGGCATGGCTGCTCATGCGCGACCCCGAAGGGGCCAAGTTTCTGCTGCGCATGGCCAAAGCTGCCCGCAAACACTGGGCCGGTTTGTCCGTGGTCACCCAGGACGCCGCCGACCTGCTCTCCACCGAAACAGGCCAAGCCGTGATCGCCAACTCCACCACCCAGATCCTGCTCAAACAGGCACCCCAATCGATCGACCGGATCGCCGAAGCCTTCCAGCTCTCCGACGGCGAACGGCAACTGCTGCTGTCCGCCGAACGCGGCACCGGCCTGCTCACAGCGGGAGCCGGAGCCCAGCGCGTGCCCCTCCAGGTGATCGCCAGCAGGCGCGAACACGAGCTGGTCACCAGCGACCCGCAGGAACTGGCCGCCTTCGACTACGACGAGGAGGAGCCGTGATCGAAAACCTTGACCCGGACGCCATCGCGAACGAACTGATCAACTGGTTCGTCGCCCACGCCCAGCAAGTGATCACCTGGCTCATCACCGCACAGATCACCGTCACCCTGGGACGCGTCGCGGTCATACGACTCCGGCATCGCCGGCACACCCGCAACGCCCGCTGCGTCGAAATCCTCGCCCCACCCGCGGCCGACATGCCAGGCGCCGAGGCACTCTGGGGCAACCTGGTCGGGCTCCTGCGACCGGCCTGGAAACGGATCCTGTTCGGACAACCCCACCTGAGCTTCGAGTACGTGTTCAGCGCCGCCGGGGTCCGCATCCGGCTCTGGGTCCCCGGGGTCATCCCCCAGCACCTGGTGGAGCACGCGGTCGAAGCCGCCTGGCCATCAGCACGCACGACCGTACAACTGGCGGCACCTCCCATTCCTCTCACCGGCCACGCCCTCGGCGGGCAACTGCGCATCGCCCGAAGCGAGCGGCTCCCGATCCGGTATGAGCACCAGACCGACCCCGTTCGCGCATTGATCGGCGCCGTCGTAGGAATGCCGACCTGGCAGCACGCCGCCGTGCAGATCCTCGCCCGCCCCGCGACCGGCCGCCGCCTCGCCCCGCTCCTCAACGGCGGCCCGCTATGGCTCTTGCGCGCCGCCCTCGACTTCGTGACACCAGGCCCCATGCAATCGCGCCTTCACCCACACCATCTGCGCCAGTACGCCCGCGACCGGGCGATCGTCCTAGAGGAAGCCGCCGAGGCCCGCGCGATCAGAGACAAGGCGGTACACCCCCGCTTCGCCGTAGCCATCCGCTACGCCGTACAAGCCGACGAACCGACCCAGCGCACAAGAACCCCCGCGCCGCCCGCCGCAACGCGATCAAAGGACGCGTCCACGCGATCGCCGCCGCCTGCGCCCTCTACTCCGGCCACAACCGCTTCGACCGCCACCGGCTGCTCCTCCCCGCCGCCCACCTCGCCGGCCGCCGCCTCGGACGCGGGTTCCTGCTCTCGGTGCCAGAACTCGCCGCCCTGGCCCACCTCCCACTCGACGTCGCCGTCCCAGGCCTCGAACGCGCAGGCGCCAACACCGTCCCACCCTCCCCGGCCATCGCGCACGGTGGGCCGAACGCCAAAGTCCTCGGCTTCTCCGACTCAGGCCAGGAACGCCCCGTAGCCCTGCGCGTCGCGGACTCCTGCCACCACATGCACATCCTCGGCCCGAACGGCACCGGCAAATCCACCCTGCTGGCCCAGATGATCCTCTCCGACATCCACGCCGGCCGCGGCGTCGTCGTCATCGAAGCCAAAGGCGACCTGATCAGCGACCTACTCGGCCTGATGCCCGAAACAGCCGGCGACAAGGTCGTGCTCATCGACCCCGACGACCCCCACCCCCGCCCCTCCCTCAACGTCCTCGGCGCCGCCGAACTCGACATGGGCGTGGACAACCTGGTCGGCATCTTCCACAAGATCTACGCCGACTACTGGGGCCCACGCACCGACGACATCCTGCGCGGCTGCACCCTCACCCTCGCCCACCACTCCGGCACCCTCGCCGACGTCCCCACCCTGCTCATCGACGCCGAGTACCGCCGCCGCCTCACCGCCGGCCTGCGCGACCCACTGCTGCTCGGCTTCTGGCATTGGTACGAGCACCTCTCCGAATCAGCCAAAGCCACCGTCACCGGCCCGATCATGAACAAGCTGAGAGCGTTCCTGCTCCGCCCGTTCATCCGCGACGTCCTCGGCTCGGCCCGCTCCACCTTCGACCTCGGCAAGGTCCTAGACGGTGGAATCCTGCTCGTCCGCCTCCCCAAAGGCGTCCTCGGCGACGACAGCGCCCGCCTGCTCGGCTCCATGGTCCTGGCACAGATCTGGCAAGCCGCCTCCCACCGCGCCAAACTCGGCCGCTCCCGAGCCCCCGCCGCCCTCTACGTCGACGAAGCCCACAACTTCCTCACCCTCCCCCACGCCCTCAGCGACATGCTCGCCGAAGCCCGCGCCTACCGCCTCTCCCTCGTCCTCGCCCACCAGCACCTCGCCCAACTCCCCCGCGACCTCCGCCAAGCCATCTCCTCCGACGCCCGCAACAAGATCTACTTCTCCCTCTCCCCCGAAGACGCCCGCGAGGTCGAACACCACTTCGCCCCCTACCTACGCGCCCACGATCTGGCCAACCTCGGCGCCTTCCAAGCCGCCGCCCGCCTCATGACCCGCTCAGCCGAAGCCCCACCCTTCACCCTGCGCACCCCCCCCCTGCCCGACCCATCACAAGAGATCGCCAACCGGATCAGAACCGCCGCGGCCAAAGCATACGGCCGCACCACCACACCCACACCCCGGCCGGACGACCCCCGGCTCCACCCCTGAAGGAGGAACACCATGTCCACACCCCGCTACACCCCCGCCCTGCTCGCACAGCTCGCCGCCCGCCTCACCACCCGCGACCGGCAACTCATCCGCATGGTCAAAGACCAACGCGTCCTCACCGCACCCCAGATCGCCCAGATCGCCTTCGACACCGACGACGCCGCCCGCAAACGCCTGCTCGCCCTCCACCACATCGGCGCACTCGAACGCTTCCGCCCCAACCTCCCACCCGGCATGGGCACCGCCCCCTACCACTACGTCCTCGGCCCCGCCGGCGCCGCCGTCCTGGCCTCCGAAGACGGCGTCGACATCACCACCTACGGCTACCGCCGCGACCGCACCCTGGCCATCGCCTACAGCCAACGCCTCCACCACACCGTCGGCACCAACAACATCGCCGCCGCCCTCCACGGTTTCGCCCGCCGCCACCCCACCGCCCAACTGCACACCTGGTGGCCCGAAGACCGCTGCACCTCCCTCTGGGGCGACACCGCCCGTCCCGACGCCTATGCCCGCTGGCAAGAAGACGACCACACCCTCGACTTCTTCCTCGAGTACGACACCGGCAGCGAACCCCTCGACCGAGTAGTCCGCAAACTCGACGGCTACGCCATCCTCACCGAAGCCACCCAGGTCGTCACCCCCGTCCTGTTCTGGATCCAAGGCGAACGCCGAGAAGCCAACCTCCGCAAGAAACTCACCCACCACCCAGCCCACATCTTCGTCCCCATCGCCACCGGCACCCCATCACCCATCGCAGGACCCATCAACGACGGCCCAGCAGGCGAAAAGTGGCTCCCCACCGATACCCAGGGCCCCCGCCTACGCCTGGCCGAACTCGCCCTGTACTGGCCCGGCCTGGGATCCCGCGAGGGCAGCACCCAGCGAGTCATCCCGTCCACGGAGGACGAGGAGTGATCGTCGAGGCCGGCGCAGGAGTAAAAGCTCTGATAGCCGGCGCCAGCATCGTCTCAGGCATAGCCCTGATCGCCGGAACGATCGGCGGAGCCCAAGTCGCCGCGACATCAGCCGACCCAGTCGAACTCACCCGCGCGGTCTGCTCCTACACCGGCCGTTCCTTGTCCACAGCCTCCACAGCGATGTCTACGACGACTACCGTCCTAGATGCTCAGCAATGGGCCCATGCCCTCATCATCGTCAACACCGCCATAGCCCTACACCTCCCTTCTCGCGCCGCCGTCATCGGCATCGCTACAGCGCTCCAGGAATCCCGCTTGAACAACGAAACGGTGGGCGATCACGGCACCGCCTTCGGTCTGTTCCAGCAACGTCCTGTTAGTGGATGGGGTACCAAAGCCCAGGCCACGGACCCCCACTACGCGGCCCGCAAGTTCTACTCCGCCCTGGTGAAGGTCAAAAACTGGCGGACCAAACCGCTGACCGTAGCGGCCCAGGCCGTACAGAACTCCGCGTATCCAGATGCCTACGCCCGTCACGAGGCGCTGGCCACTGCCGTCGTCGCGGCACTTTGGCCCTCCGACGGACGGACCTCCACTCCACCAACTCTCCAGGCAAGGCCGTTGACCAAGGACCTCGGAGTGACTCCAGCCGACCTATCGGTAGTGCGCTCACATATCGAAATCGCAGCGTCCTTAGGAGTCGATCGCAGAACGGTGGTCAGCGATATCGCCCAAACCCTGCAAGGCATGGGGCATGACGATAATGACTCCAACCGCAAAACGTTCCAGGAGCATGCCGAGAAGCTCGTCAGCACCGTCGCTGATCGACTCTGCCGCGAACTGCAGGCAAGCCTCTACGAGCCCGTGCAGTTCAAGCCGCTGGAAGCAAACATCTCCGGCGGCTCACTACGAGGCAGTCTCGCGGCCCGAGCCGCGCTGACAATGCTCGGCGTCCCCTACTCCTGGGGCGGCGGTGGCACCGCTGGTCCCAGTTTCGGCGTAGGCAGAGGAGCGAAAACCAAGGGCTTCGACTGCTCCGCGCTCACCCAGTACGCCTGGGCCAGGGCCGGTGTCTCCATTCCCCGCGTCACCTACGACCAATGGACCCACGGCTCCCGCGTCTACAGCATCATCCAGCCTGGCGACCTCATCTTCTACGAGACCAACCCCCGGATGCCCGGCCCTGACCACGTCGGTCTCGCCATCTCCAACTCCAAGATGGTCCACGCCCCCCGCACAGGAACCGTCGTACGCACAGCCTCAATCCAGCGCCCAGGCTATGTCGGAGCCATCCGCCCCACTCGCTAGAGGGCGATCACGATCGCCTGGATTTATCAAGATCGACGCCGATTCGACTCTTTCCCGAACCGCGCCGGCACCGGGCCCGGCGATACCGGGCCCGGCGCCTGAGTCATCCACGCGGGGAGGTGGTCAGCCCGCGTTCGTGCACTGATACCCGCCACCGAAGGTGGAAAGCACTCCACAGGCCCTCATGGGCGTGGTGGGCGCGTAGTACATGTTCCCGTAGCCACTGCGCCCCACCGTGCCGTGGCTGGTACCGGACACCGTGTTGTAGCCGCTGTCTTGCAGCGTCAACGCGATCTGGAACGAGTAGTTCGACGGGTTGCTTCTGGTGACCTCAACCTTTGCCCAGTTCGTGCCGCAGGTCGGTGAATACCGGAGTATGACCCGCATCGTCGCGGACAGATTGGTGCCGCCGTAGTTGATCTCCCGCGTATAAACGTCGTAAGCCCGCGAATCGGCGCATCCCATCGCGATGGGGTCCTTGCCGTTGCAGCCGGTGCCGGAACAGCCTGCGGCCATGACCGGCCCCGAGGTGGCGAAAGCTGCTGCGAAAAGGACCAGTGCACCAATTGCTGTTTGGATCATCTGCCGGAGCTTGCGCATCGTTACTGCCCTTCATAAGACGTTGCCGGTTGATTCGGAGCACCACCGGGGCGCCTGGACGGATACGAGCAGGTGCCACTCCTTTCTCAGCCGGTTCCGTCGCGCTTCCGTGATGCCTTCCTCAACGCAGCCTGAGACCTGAGGTGCCTGGTCGGCGGGAAGACCGACCAAAGACCGACCACCCGACCATGGTCGATTCATGCACATGCTCGACCGCGTAGGCTGAGGATCGTCAACGTCTCAAGAGATCGGTGGTGCGATGGCTTCAGACGATGAACTCGTTCGCCCCGAAGCGACGCAGCCGGAACAATGGATCGGCTCCGCGATGCGGCGAGCCCGTGAAGCGGGCGCTCTCTCCTTGCGATCGATGGCGAAACGGCTCGGCTACCATTCCCACACGACGCTTCTGACTTACGAGCGTGGCGGTTCCATGGCCACCGACGAGGTGGTCAAGGGGTACGAGCAGGTTCTCGGGCTTGAGCCCGGCACATTGGTGAGCGTGCTGGAAGAGGCCAGGCTTGAACGGCATGGCGACGTGTTCGCCAAACGCCGTGTGCATCCGTCGCCACCGTCATCATCCGTCACTCCGATTGATCCCCCGGCCCCAGCGAACCCCAGCCGGTACGCGTGGTCGCGTCGACGGCGAACACTTATCACGGTAACGGCGGGGCTGTTTCTGGTTTTCGGTGTGATCGGGATCTACGAGCTTCTACGCCACAGGTCCAATGTCACCGCCGATAGCCCTGCCGTCATCGTTCCCGATGGAAGCGACCCAAAGGTAACGGGCTGCGCCGTCGACGCAGAGACGGTAGACGCCATAGATGTTTACGGTCCTCCACAATATCTGGTCGGTCTTCTGGAATTACGTGCCTCACCTCGCTGCGGCACCATATGGGGAAAGTTCACGCAGAGCGCAGGCCTTCCCCAATCACCTACCCTCATGATCCATATAGACGTTCACCGACCCGCGGATGCCGCCTCCGCCCGGTTCCAAATCAGGTACGCCGGCCAAGGCGTCTACGGGGACCAACTCGTCAGCTTCCAGGACTGCGTCTACGCCGAGATGACCATCGAACGCGAGGGCCAAACCTACCCCCCCACCAGAACCCGATGCGTTCGCTCCCGCTAGCGCGCTGATGCAGGCGCTCGCCGACCCAGCGAGCCAACCTGCCGGCACGCACGCTTCCTCGCAGGGCCGAAGGTTGTACAACCACTGCGGTGAATCAGCCCATGCGGTGAATGTTTGTGCAGTGCACTAGGTATCCGGCTCATCCGCCAGATACGCCTGGAGCATTGTGAATCCCGGCATGCTCTCGTACGGCCGGACCCCCACGGTGAAGACCTCCGGCTCTTCGAAGACAGGCTCACCGCTGGGACGCCGCGCGTAGGCCACCCGCCCGTAATCCACGCCTTCGCTGCGATCGCAGCTCATCCAGGTGATGGCCTCTTGTTCACCTTCGCGAAGGGGATGGTTGGAAACCGCTCGCGTAGCGACGGTGTCGGGCGGTTGGAACACCCATACCTGCGGTACCGCGAGCACCCAGCGTGCGGCGTTGATCTCGTGCGCCTTGACAGCGGCCCTGCTCTCGAATGCGGCAGCGGTCGGGGGGTCCCGGAGGTAGTCGTAGTCGCTCAGCACGAGTTTGCGCCGACCGTCCAGGACCACGATGGCCGGGCAGTCGCGGGCGACGATGGCCTTCTCAAGGCGGCCGACCACGTCGAGGAGCAGGGCTTCTGTCTCGTCGTTCACGCAGGCACTCCCCTCGCAGTTCCACTGCCTGACGTCGAACCCATAATCCAGGGGATCCGGGTTCAGGACGCTGAAGACGAAGGAAATCAGCACCAGCAGATCGCAGATGCCCGGCTCAGGATGAGTGCCGGCCCGGCAGCCTGCCTCTCACCTCATGCGACGGAGGTCAGGACCGGTCTGGCGAGAACCTTCTCCAAGAGGGTGAGGGTGTCGCGGTCGAGGTCTTCGATGCCGCCAGTGACGGCGCGGAGGAGGTTGCGTTCGGCGCGGCAGGTGCCGCGGACGGTTTGGCCCTGGTGGGTGTAGGTGTTCACGGCCTGGAGTACGCCCCAGCCGGTGCCTGACCAGGGGGCGACGCGGTTGTCGTGGTGCCAGAGTTGGGTGAGGGTCTGGCGCTTGTTGTCGGCCAGTGTCCAGGCGCGGCCGCGGTCCTCGGGGAGGGGGGCGAGTTCGTTCAGGACCGCCTGCCATTGGCGGTTGGTGACGGGGGTTTGGCAGAGACGTCTGACTTGCTCGGCGAAGTCGTCGGCTACCTGGTGGACGATGTTGAGGGCGTCGCGGGCTTCGGCGAGGCGGAGCTTGGAGTGCTTCGAGTGTTTGATCTTGACTTGTTGTCCTCGCTCGGCCAGGCCGGCGGCCATGGTGTTGTCGCAGACCACGTTGGTGATGGCTCGTTTGAAGGTGGTCGCCAGCGAGCCGTCGAAGGAGGTCGCGCCGAACAGGTGGGGGCGGAATTCCACGCCTTCTGGGGTGCGGATGTTCTCGGGTACTTCGACGGAGACCCAGGCGACGGCGCCGTCGCGTAGCAGGCCTGCTGAGCCGATGGACAGGTCGTCGTCGAGGAGGCGGCCGATGGTGGTGATGAGCCATTCGATGTAGGGGTGGGGCTGGTAGCCGTCGGAGAAGATGCCCATGACGTGGCCGGTGTCGCTGCGCAGGATCGCCTGGCGGTCGGGGATCTCGGCCAGGCCGCCGGTGACGGGGTCCTCGACGTAGATGGGGCGGGACAGGGCCGTCCATCCGAAGAGGCGGCGCTTGACGTCCTCCACGGGGATGGGGCCGACGTAGTGGTTCTGTTCGTCGCCTTGCAGGTTGGCCCGGTAGTGCCACGCGGTGCCTCGCTTGCTGGTGAAGCCGATGAGGGTGTTCGCGTTGAGCCAGGCCAGGGTCTCTTTGGACATGTTTCTCCTCCTGACATGCGAAGGGGCACCGGTTCGTTCCGGTGCCCTGGTCGGTGCTGCCACGGTCGCGAACCTGTGGCGCTATGCGGTGGGTTCGTTCACGTCCTGGGGGTCGCCCTTCCAGAGGGCTAGTGCCTCGTGGACGTCGTTGTGGTCAGGGATGTCCACGCCGCGCAGGTCGGCGATCGTCCAGGCGACCCGTAGTACTCGGGTGTAGGAGGCGATGCCGACCAGCCCGGTGTCCAGGGCGTGGTCCAGCGGGTCCAGCGCACCGGCTGCGGGGCGGTAGGCGGCCTGCATCTCCAGTAGCGGGATCTCGGCGTTGGTCCGCCATGGTGTGTCGGCCAGGCGGACGGCGGCGCGTTCTCGTGCCATGGCTACACGCTCGGCCACGGTCGTGCTGGGCTCGCCTCGCGGGCCGCGCAGCAGTTCGAACTCACTCGGCCGGACCACATTGGTACGGATTTCCACACGATCCAGCAAGACCGCGAGCCGGGATATGTACCGGCGGCCGACTAGCGGGGTGCAGGTGCACCCCTGCGTCGCACACGGGCACGGCGGTGAGCTGAGAACGAGGGTGAAGCGGGCTGGGTAGGGGATGGTTTCCCCGTTCCAGAGTAGGGACGCCGTACCGGCGTCCAGCGTGCGCCGCAGGCGATGAAGGATCGTGGCCGGAAACTCGGCGGCGTCGTCCAGGTACAGCACACCACGGTGAGCGAGGGAGACTGCTCCTGGGCGAGCGGCACCGAAGATCGCAGCTGAGGTGCTGGTGTGGTGCGGGCTCACCAGCGGCGGGCGGGCGCCCATCGGATCGTCAGGAGGGTACAGGCCCGCTGCGGAGTAGACGTCCCTGACCTTGTGAGCCGCCTCCTCATCGAGCTGCGGAAGGATCGTGGGCAGCCGCTCGGCGAGCATCGTGGTCGGGCTGCCCGCCGGTCCTTGCAGGAAGATGTGATGCCCTCCCGCTGCGGCGATCTCCAGGGCTCGGCGGGCCGCTGGATTGCCTCTGACGTCGGCGAGATCCACAGAGGTGCCGGCCGAGCGCTGATCGGGTAGAGGGCAGGTGCGGGCATGCTCCTCCAGTTGCTCCGTTCGGAGCAACGCGGCCAGTTGGGAGAGGACTCGGACCGGTACCACCGTGGTGTCGGCCACCTGACATGCTTCCTCAGCATTTGCCTCTGGCACCACGACGCGGGCACGCCCGGTGGCGACGGCTGCGCGGACCATGGGCAGCACACCCCGGACCGGCCGGACGGAACCATCGAGCCCTAGCTCGCCAAGGAAGACCCAGCGCGAGAGCTGAGATGCGGGCACCGCGCCGGACGCGGACAAGAGCGCGACCGCCACGGCGAGGTCGCTGCTGGTGCTCCGCTGAGGTCTGCCCTCCGCAAGGACGCTCACCGTGGTGCGCGACTCAGGCCAGGCCAGCCCGCTGTTGATGACCGCCGCGCGCACCCGATCACGTGTCTCTGGGGTCACCGGCTCCGTCAGGCCGGTCTCATGCAGTCTGGGCAACCCGTCAGTGACGTCCGCCTCGACCTGGAGGAGATGTCCTGTCACGCCGATCAAGACGGCGGTGTGGACGCGGGCGAATCCCACAGACGTCACCGCCCTTCGGACGTGATGTCGCGCAGGATCGGACGGATCACGTCAGGGTTCTGAGTGACCACGGCGGCGATGTGCTGGGCCAGCGGCGGCGTCCTGAGGCGGTCGATGACGTCCGGGCGGATGCCGGCCTTCAACCCCTGACGGAGAAGTACAGCGAAGGAGTAGCACGGGTCGACCGACAGCGCACGTTCGACGGCGACGCTCGCGACGGTGCCGTCACCGGTGGCCAGCGCCATGAGGCCGGCCAGCGTGGCCGGTGCGGGAACGTATGCCTGCTCCACCCGGCGGGCGACCTCGCACCACAAGCGCAGATGCGTCTGATCAGAGAAGTCCGTGAAGGTCAGCACCGAGTCGCGAACCACGATGATCGTCAGCAGGATGCCGAGCCACGCGGCCTGCTCGTCGGAGAGATCCTCCTCTCGGTCCGCCAGTTCGAGAGCCTCTTTGATCCGGGCACGCCCCTCGGCGTACCAGTACGCGCCGATCGACGTCGTGGAAGCCAGCAGCGATGTCGCCTTCTCGTGGGCGGCCAGCGTCGCGTCCCGCATCGCCTCGCGCTTCTCACCCTCGACCGGGGCGAGTCTCGCCGCTACGGCCGTACGATCCGGGAGGGCGACCAACCCAGCCACGACGGCCGCAGCCGTGACCCTCTCGCACGTGTCGACCGGCGCCCCTTCCGGGGGGCAGCACCCCGGATCGGGGCACAGGTACGACCAGTACCGGCCCTCTTCCACCCGAAGCGCGTCCACCACTTCGGTTCCCTGCTCCGAAAGCACCGTCAGGACGGCATCCATCGACGGGGTCACGCGTGCACCGGGACCGTACCCGACCAGCACGACATGAGTGACCGCGTTACGCGTGATCAGATCCGTCAGTTCCTGGACCCTCCACCGGCAGGTGTCGTCCGGCAGATCGAAGCGGATCGTAGCGAGGACGCTGGTCGCTTCCGGCTTGAGCATGATCAGGACCATGCTGAGGCTGGGGTGGAAGCCCAGGAGATAGGGCACCATCGCAACCAACTCGGATGGGCGAGATACCCGCACGAAGTCGCTCATGAAACACCTCCAGAAATGCGAAAGCCCTCGGCGGAGCCGAGGGCGACAGGCACTGAGTAGCGCCAGGGGTGTCAGCGCGTGGGGTGGCGAAGGTCCGAAGGACCTTGATCCACTTAGATCACCGGTTCACACAGCCGGGCGAAGGATGATCTACGCCACCGCAGTAGCCGCACACGTCCTCCATCGCGTAGATGGACAGCGATTCGGCGTGCGCGTCGCACCAGTTCCGCTGGTCCTCGGTGTAGGCGTAGAAGTACTCCCGGTCGGTGTCACCGGGCCGGAGCGTGAGCAATGACAGAACAGCTCGGGCGGCGTTGACCAGCTCGTTCGTGGTGAGAGTGCCCCCGACTCCACTGGCGATATCAGTACCGGCGAAAACGGTGTCGTTCTTCCGAGCCAGCCGGTAGTACCACCGGAGTCGGCCCTCTGGTGTGCGACCACATGGCCCCAGCTCCAAGCTGTGGTCATCGTCTATCGGCCACAGCGCCAGCAAACGGGACGAGATCATCCACCCTGGGGGGAGCGCCACGTATTCGCGAGCGGTCATGAGCATCCTCCTTTCCGGAATGCGTAAGCCGCCCGAGTAGGCGCGGTACTCGGGCGACGATCTTGGGTGATGAAGCGGAAGTGCGGCTGAGATCCACAGGCCGGCGATCGGGGCGTGGCCGTCCTCCAGTGGGCGCCCGGGAGACACGCGAGATCCCGGCACGCCGCACGGTCAGGACAGGCGGACCGCCTGAACGCTGGTCTGGTACCGCTGCCCGTGCAGCTCCACCTTGGCCGCGGCCCGGAACCCGGTCCGGCCGCTCTTGAAGGTGCGCGGCTTGAGGCCAGTCAACACATCGGCCAGAGCTGCCGCCATCTCCTCAGCCGTCGCCTCCACCACGGCGTCGGGGTCCAGCTTGGAGCCGACGAGCACCGCCTGTGCCTGGCCCTGATACCGGACCCCTCCTGCGACGACCTTGGCGGAGCCGTAGAAACCCTTCGACCCCGTGGAGAAATCCTTGCGCAGCAGCTCCGACCTGATCATGTTCACTAGCGCCTGGCTGATGTCCATGCGGACTCCCGTGAACGACAGGGCCCGAGCCCTACGCCCAGGCCACAGCGATGTGGCGTGTCAGTTCGCCGTCCACGGGTTCAACCAGCGAGCCCCATGCGGACCTGAATATGAAGCCGTCTCATTGCGTCGTTCCGGACGCGGAGAGCCAGACGCGAACTCTCCGCCGACGAACAGCCACGGTGCTGTCAACACCGTGTGAGTCAGGCGAGCACCGCGCACGTCACGGTGTCTTGCCCTCACTTGAATACGGGGACCGGAATGGCCCGACCGTCCGCGCCCGGCAAGATTCTTTCACCGCACGCGCATGGCGTTCTATCCGATGCCCGCCTGCTCCGTATGCGTCTACATCACGGTATGAGGCGTAGCTCGCTGCGTCGTATGGCACAGCGTGGCGCGCACCGTCCGGCGCGTACCGTCAGCGATTTCGCTCTCACATAAATACGGGAGGGCACACGGCCCAACCGTCCGAAGAATTCAAGATTTATAAGCGCACTTATGGCACACAGCAAAGCGCCCCAGAGCCATTCGGCTCCGGGCGCTCTGTGAAGCTCTGTCAGTCGCTCTCGGCGCTGAGGGTACCCCCGTACACCAGCGCGTCTCTGGCCTCATCCAAGCGCCCGGAGAGCTCCTGCCACTCCGTACGCGCGGCATCCCTGGTTCGGATGACCGCACGGCGGGAGCCGTAGGCCCCGCCGTGCCGCGCCTGCGCCATGCGCGCCAGGATGCCCGCACGCCCCAAGTCCTCCGCCTGCGTCGCGATGGTCAGCGCGTCCCGGAGCACGGGGAATTCCTGTCCGTCCCCGAACGCCGTCCTGAAGATCTCCGCGCTGTGTTGCGAAGCGTGGTACGCCACGGCCGCACGCGCCGCGTTCTCGACATGCGGCAGACCCCGCATGACCTGAGCGCCAGGTGTGGCATCGATCTCGGTTGGTGGAACGTCCAGCCGGTACCCGTTCCGCGCCGCCGCGTCCCGCACAGCCCAGCGCTGAAGCGTGACGCGCGTGATGGTCATCTCCGCGCCGTCCTTGCGGACGTAGATCCATGCCTGAGACTCCCGCGCCGGACCGCTCTCCGGCGCCCGAGCGCAGGAGGAGAGAACGTCGCGGAGCCGTTGAGCGAAGAGGAGAACGGCGTCCTGGGTGACGTCGTCCGAGACGTCATCGGTGCCGTAGGGTGCGTGACCTTCCTTGACGACGGTGGCGCTTCCATCCATGCGCTTACGCGACCGCGTGGAATCGACCGTGCGGCAGTACCCGCGCGCGAGCTTCCGGATGTCTTCCCAGTCCGCTACGGTGACGCGCGCCATGTCCTCAGGGGTAAGGTTTGCCCCCGGGACATTGGACGGGACGTACTTTCCGAAAATCCACCCCGACATTGAGCTCCTCCGATCGTTCGGGACATGTGCGCGGTTTACATGTCATCCACCCTTCCTGACTAATTCAATTGAATCGCAAAACAGAGATCGAATCAATGAAATCCCGCTGGCGCCACAGGGTTTTACCTGTCCAGATCCGGCGCCCAATAAGCCTATCCAGCGGGCTATCAGCTGACAATCAGATGCAGCCGCCGCAATAGATACAGAGAGGCGGGACAGAAAGGCGAGCCATAACAGAAAAAGCTTCTCTGCCACAAAAGGCGACTCCGACATAGATAATCAAAGCCTTCTCCGCCCGCCCCTGCCCTATAAGAGCTCCTAACGCAATGAGGTGAGGCGTCGCCAGCAGATGAGGGCGCAGCCGAGGCTGAGGAAGGCTCGGTGGATGTCCTCGCGGATCTCCCAGCGGATGCGCAGCCGTCGGAAGTGGTGCAGCAGGGCGAAGGTCTGTTCGACGACCCAGCGTTGTTTGCCCAGGCCGGAGCCGTGCTCGGTTCCTCGGCGGGCGATGAGCGGTCGGATGCCCAGGGCTCGGACCTGCTTGCGGTACTTGTCGTGGTCGTAGCCGCGATCGGCCAGGACGACATCGGGACGCCTGCGAGGCCGGCCACGCTTGCCGCGTACGTTTGGGACGGCCTCCAGCAACGGCACCAGCTGGGTGACATCGTTGCGGTTGCCGCCGGTCAGGATGACTGCCAGCGGGACGCCGGTCGCTTCGGTGATCAGGTGATGCTTGCTGCCCAACCGGCCTCTGTCGACGGGGCTCGGACCGGTCTGCGCCCCCCTTTTAGCGCTCTGATGTGGGAAGAATCCACCGCGGCGCGAGAGAAGTCCAGGGCGTCGGCGGCGCGGAGCCGATCGAGCAGCACTTCGTGCAGGCGCTGCCAGACCCCGGCCTTGTTCCACTCGGCCAGCCGCCGCCAGCAGGTCATACCCGAGCCGTACCCCAGCTCCTGCGGCAGATGCTCCCAGGCGATCCCGGTGTGCAGGACGAACAGGATGCCCTGCAAGGCCAGGCGGTCATCCAGCCGCTTGCGTCCCGGATGGCGGACCCGCCGCTGATGCTTGGGCAGCAACGGCTCGATGACCGCCCATAACTCGTCACTGACCTCCCACGGCTTCAGCCGCGCCACGACCCACCCCTCTCGCCACCGCTACAGCGAGAGATCAAAGCACAACAGAGATCATTCTGTTAGGAGCTCTAAGAGAGAGCTGCACCCTCATCCAGTCGGTGCCGCTTCCGGCCCCGCGATTCGTCTGCCACCTGCATAGATGCACGTCATGGCAGGCCTGATTAAACGGCAGGATCAATCGGAGGAGTATCAGGAGCGGTAACGGGAGGGGTGCTGAAAGATTGGCGGGCAGCCGGGGCGCGGCCGTTCAGTTCCGGCGGCGCCGCCGCCGTACCCGGCCGAGGCCGTCGGGCCGCTTGATCAGGTAGGGGACGAAGAACTCGCTCTTGCGCAGGTCGTCGCGGGCGTCGCGACTCGCGACGAATTCGCGGACGAGGTCGAGCAGAGAGACCGAGCCGACTATCCCGGCGATCTGCTGCGCCAATGGGTCGGGGTTCATGGTCACCACCGCGATGCTGATCGAGAAGAATCCGACATGAACCCCGTTCAGCAGCCGTCCCCGGCTCAGCTTCCTGGCTTCCACCGCCAGCTCGGCGACGCCGTAGTCCAGTTCGGCGACGATGTCCCTGATCGCCGCCTCGGATGGCGCCTCGTCGAACTCCTTCAGTTTCGCCCGCATCCAGTACGCGAAACGGCTGAATGCCTCGTTCTCGCTCTCTCGTAGCTTGATCAGCGTCTCCGGGGTCGCGCCCTCGAAGTACGGCAGCATGAGCCGGGACAACGTCAGCGGTTCCAGCCCGCCGGGCAGCCGGGCGGCCTGGTTGGCGGGCACGAACACGGCGTCTTGGACGGACGGCGCGTACGGCGCGAAGTACCGGCTGGTTTCCGACCACATGGCCGTCTCGTCGTGCACGAAGAACTCGCGCGGCAGGAAGACCGCCCGCCCCGCGCGCACCGCGCTCTCGTAGTGCTTGTTGAACTCGAGCACGTCGGCGGCCAGGTGGTAGTCGTGCCGGGTCGCCGACTCCGAGTACGTGGTGTAGGTCTCGCTGACGCGCAGGGGCAGTACGAACACGGTCAGATCCGAGTAGGGCAGCAGCCGGCTGATCCAGACGTCCTGCTCGGGCGACCACTGGGCACTCGCGAGCGGCACCAGGGTCGCCCCTGTCACAGGCGATGGCAGCGCAGTTCCCGGTGTACCTAACGTGATCCATGAAGGGCTGAGACCGCCGGCCTCGTGCCGTACGCCCTCGTAGAAGGTCTCCCCGAGGCCGCGGAGCGCCTGGATGCCGCCAAGCCGTGGGTCGTGCGGCGCGGAGCCGGCACGGAACAGCCGGGGGTTGCCCTCGTCGAAGAGCGTGGCCGTCGGTTCCATGGTGAGCTCTCCGAGCACGCTGACCAGACGTGCCAGCTCCAGGCTGTCCGCAGGCCATGACGCCGTCATGGTCAACGAGTACAGGGACGGTCAATCAACCGCAAGACGCCCATCGCACGATAACGGCCTCGTTTGTCGAAACGCCCAGCTTCTCAAGGTAGGCGAGTCAGTACGGTCCGACCGTGGGCAAGGAGTTCGGGGTCGCCGGTCTCATGACCGCGCACCAGTGCGGTGATGGCGTCCAGAAGGGCGAACAGTCCAAGCTGGACCTGGTCTTCTTGCGTGGGGTGGTGGCCGTAACCATTGAAGAAGGCTTGGCGCAGGCGGGGCTCGATCATCCAGTTGCGACAGCAAAGGCGGGTGAAGTCGCGAATGCGGGCGTCGAGGCGGGTGTGCTCGAAGTCCACGACGGTGACGGCTCCGTTGGGAGTGACGATCCAGTTGCGAGGCTGGTAGTCGAGGTGGCACACCGCTCTGTCCAGGGTGGTGGCAGCCAGGACGTCGGCCTTGATGTGTAAGGCGCGAAGTTGGGCTGTCGAGATGAGGGAGGAGTTACGGGCTCGAACTGACCACCAGCGCATGCGTTCGGCCAGATAGACGGCTACATCCGGCTTGGGGTGCGGCCCGGGCGGTATCTGGTGAATCAGGCGGAGGACACGGCCGGCGGCGTGGTGAGCGTTCCATTCCGCCGGTGAGCCTCCAGGAAGTTGTGTGGCGCTTCGCCCCGGGACGTGGGTGAGCAGCAGAGACAGGGTTGCGGCGTCGGCACTGATCAAAGTGGGTGTGTGGTCCGCGAGATGCGGCAACCAGGAGGCGTAAGCGTGAACCTCGGCCTGGAAGCGGTGAGGCGTCTTGTGTCTCTTGAGGACGTAACGCCGGCCGTCCGCGGTCGCCACGAGAAGCAGGTGTGGTGGCAGGGACGCGTCGGGCACAGGCGTGAGAGGGCCTAGCGTGCGGCGGGCGGTGGCGAGCACGCGCCCGTCGAGAGCCGTCATGGGGTGCTCGACGAGGTGAGGTGGGCGGTGTCGTTGTGGCGGGCCAGCATCCAGCGCTCGGCGCCGAACCGGTTGCGGTGCTGATCCCATCGGGTGATTGACGCATGGTCGACGGTGAAGCCCGCTGTCACGCCCGGCCGGAGCTCCAGCAGCAAGGTGTGGGCAGTCAGCACGGTTTCACCGTGGACGGCGAACAGCAGCCGCTCGCCCTCATGGCGGCGGATCAAAGCCGCGAGCATCGTTCCTGCGTGGTGGAGGTATCCGTTCCATGTGTCGGACCCAGGCGCCCATGGGCGGTCGGGATGGGCATGAGGGCCGCCACGGAAGAGTGTCTTGATCGCATGCCAGGGTTTGCCGTCCGCTTCGCCGTGCACTGGTCCGTCCAAACTGGTGCTCACTGTCAGCGGCAGGTTCAGAGCGTCGGCAAGGATCCGGCCGCTTTGACGCAGGCGGAGGCGTGGCCCGGCGTACAGGTGGGTGAACCGGGCGGCCTCGTGTTCGATGGCGAGCTGGGCTGCGGTGACGGCCATCTGACGGCGGCCGAGGTCGGTCAGGCCGGTGCAGGTCCGGGGCCCGCCGACGATGCCGTCGACGTTGCATTGCGCTTCGCCGTGCCGGACGAAGACCAGTTCTGTGACGATCACCGTAGCTTCTCCAGTGTGGAGCGGACGGTCGGCCATGGATGGCGATAGCCGCCCATGCCGAGGTAGGGCCGGGTGAGCAGGTGATGCAGTTCGGCGTAGTCGAGCAGTCGGTTCTCTGAGACGGGTCGCAGACCGCGTGTGAGTAAAGGGCTGTTGTAGGCGGCCAGGGCGGTAGTGACGCAGTCGGCTGGAATAGCGCCATACGTCATCGCCAGGGTGACCACCAGCTTGGCGAGGTCATAGCCGAACGGGGCCAAGGTGACATCGTCGATGTCCACCATGACCGGTTCCCCAGCGGGAGTGATGAGCACGTTGCGCGGGTTGGTGTCCTTGTAGAAAGCGACCGGCTCATCAGAAGCGGGGGCGAAGAGCGGCTGGACGGCCTCCACCTGTCGTTCGGTGGCCAACCCGGCGAGCTGCCGGCGACGCAGGGCGGCGACGCGCGGGGAGACGAAGTCGGCCAGCACACGCCCGCCGGGCAACGCATGCGGCGCGGTGAGCCTCGCCTGGTGCAGGTCACTCGTCCACGCGCTGACGTGAGCGCGTCCGAGAAGGGCTGCGACGACGCCCAAGTCCATGATGCTCGCGTGCCGGCCATGGAGAAACGTGAAGTCAATGCGGTCAGGGTGGACGGCGACGATAGGTGGTTGCCGGAGCGGGTGGGCGTGTTCGCTGAGCCAGGCGTGGTGGGCTGCGGCCTGTCGGAGGTCCTCGCTGTTCGCGTACCACTTGGTGAAGGTCTCTGCGCAGCTCATGGCGGGAAGGGTCATCTGCCTGTGGCGATCAGATACGTGACGGTGGATGTGGTCTCCAGTTGCTCATCCGCCCGGGCCGCGCGTAGCGCCGTCGCGATGGCTCCCGGATTACCGAGCAGACCAGGCGGCAGGTCATATTTAGGGCTGGTGGCGAGGTAGTCGGCGAGGTGATCAGCGCCGGTGAAGGTGAAGCGGTGCACCTCGTGCTGCACCTGCCTGACGTGGAGAAAAGGTGTGGTCAAAGTGGCCAGGTTGCCGCTGTGTGCGGCGGCGTAGAGGCTTGGACGTTTGGTGGCGATCGGATCCAGTCCTGCGGCGGCTACCAACTCATCGAGGGCCCGATAGCTGTTGGCGGACTTGGTCACGAGGATGGCCGTACCGTCTGGAGTGAGGACGCGAGCGATCTCGGCGACGGCCAGGCGGGGATCGGGAGCGTGGTAGAGGCAGAATGCGGCCACGGCCAGGTCGCAGCTCGCGTCACGTAGCGGAAGTTCGCGGAAGTCGGCCTGCACAAACGCGATGAGGGCGTGCCGTGCAGCGCGGGCGCGGGCGGCGGCGAGCATCGCCGGTGACGCGTCGATCGCGAGCAGCCGTCGCGGTCGAAGCTGTTCGGTCAGTACGCGGCTGGTGGTACCCCGTCCGCACCCGATGTCGGTGATCAGCGCCGTCTGTGGGGTGGTGAGATGACGCGCGGCCAGTTCCGCGATGACGTCGGCGACAGGCCGTCCAGCTGTTTTGGCGGAGTGCAGAGCGGAAGTGCGGGCGGCGAGGCGACGACTGTCGCGGTACAGGCCTGCGGTGGTGGCTGCGTCGGTGAAAGCGGTGCGTATCGGCGTCATGGCCGTCCTCCGCTTGGACGGCCCTGACGTCGGCTCAACGGCCGGCGGCTACCTTCTCCAGCCAGCGGTGCGTCTGCGCGCGATCTGTGAGCAACACCAGCGGCTTGCCAGCGGCATGCTGGTCGATCTTCGAGAGGACCCGTGGCCGCATGCGCCGCCGGTAGGTGGCCACGTATGTGATCACATCGCGGTTGACCCGGTTGTAGACCCCCGCGGTGTGCTGCCCGCCACCGTGCCGAACCTGGCGGGACAGGATTCCCCAGAGAGCCATTCGGGTCGGCACGTCCATCATCACCACGGTGTCGCACGCCTGGAGCCTTATCTCCAGAGTGCTGTTGTAGTTGCCGTCGATGATCCATCGCGGCTCGGACACGAGTTGGCGCTGGACCGCCTCGAACTTGTCCTGGGGCGTCGGGTTCCACTCGTCGTCGTAGTAGACGGCATCGAGATGAGTGACCGGCGCGCCCAGGATGCGACCTAGTTCGCGCGCCACGTGCGACTTGCCGCTGCCGCCGGACCCCACAATGGCGACCCGGTTCATGTGCATGGTCCTCCACGATAGCTGCGGGCGACATGGTTGGTGACGAGTTACGCTCGCGCCCTGAACACCGAAGATGCAGATCAAGCGGTCTCATCGGCCCGCCCTCGTCTCCCCGGACCGACCGCGGCAGCGAATGCTGCCCAGGTCCTCCAGCATCTCCTGCACCACCTGTAGTTGACGGCTGAGCCGGAACATCTCGAGCCGGTCCAGGCAGGCATTGATCATTTCGGCGTGTTCAGTGCCGCCGGTGATCTCATCGAGCTGGAGCAGAGCGCGAACGACGTCTGTCGCGTCGTTCACGACCATCTGTGGAGGGACGAACGCGTCCGCTTGGGAGATCGTGGCAGGCGCCAGCGGAACGCACCCGGCCAGGACCGCCTCGAAGATTCGCTGGGTCATCTGTCCGGCTACTGCGTATCGATCCGGTAGCAGCAGCACGGTCGCCAAACTTCGGGAGTAGATCTTTTCGACCTCGTCGAACGGAACGCGACCGATGAAGTTCACTCCGGGCCAGCGGCTGACATCGCTCCACTTGCCGGCCACCAGGTGCGGCACGCGGGCCGCCGCCGGAACGAAGTAGGTATCGAAAGCTTCGTCTCGGTCGTATTGATTACCGATGTAGCACAAAGGGTGCGGGCGCTCCCTCGCGGCAAGTGCCACAGGGTAGGCCCCTTGCAGTCGGGCATCGTCCAAGGGGAGGAGCAGGGAGCGAGCCCCCGCGGTCGGGGTGAGGGCCGCCTCGCATACGATGACGCGCCTGTGGTGCCGTAAGGGAGCGTGGGCGGGCAACTGCCGGTCCTTGTCCCAGAGGATCGTCGGCGTGCCGAGACTGTCGATGTAGTGGGCGACCAGTTGGTCTTGCCGATGCAGGTCGCAGGTGTGCCCGGGGGTGCCGCACGGTGTGGTGTTACGGCCGGCGATCGGCCAGCGCCACTCCAGGAAGAGCACCTCGATGTCCGGCAGGCCCGCGTGGAACCGGTAGCTGGACGCGACGGCGTCTCCGGCTTCGGCGAGGTCGCGGTCCGGTTGAAGTAGCACGACCTCGTGGCCGGCGCCGATGATGGCATCGAGGAAGGGGCGCCGATGGCTGCGCCCGCCGTCCGGGGTGTCGGTGATGCCCGGTCCGAGAAATCCCCAGAAGCTGTAGCCGATTCTCATTTGGTGATCCACCGGCCTTCCAGAAGCAGCGCGTCCAGTCCGCTCTCGGCCAGGCAGTCCAACGCCATGGCGGGCGTGCCGCAGATCGGCTTGCCCTTGACGTTGAGTGACGTATTGATCAACACAGGCACGCCGGTACGGCGACCGAACGACATCAGCACATCGTGCAGGAAAGGGTTGCCATCCTCGGTGACAGTCTGGACGCGAGCGGTGCCATTGGCGTGCATGACCGCCGGAATCCGCTTACGGGTCAGTTCGGTGACACCTGATGCCATCGACATGAACGGCGCCGGTTGCCCGAGGGTGAAATAGTCGGCCGCGTGCTCGGCCGGAACCACGGGGGCGAACGGGCGGAACGGCTCACGGAACTTCACCGTGTCATTCAGCCGGGCCACCACATCGGGCTTCAGTGGGGAGGCGAGGATCGATCTGTTACCCAGTGCGCGGGGGCCGGCCTCCACCTGGCCCTGGAACAGGCCGATGATGCGGCCCTGAGCGAGCTGTTCGGCGAGGAATTCGGCCGGATCTCCGGGGAACGGCAGTTCCGTGAGCTGAGGCCAGCGCGTCAGTTCCAGCGTGGTGTCCGGGAAGGCCGGCCCGAGGTAACAACTGCCGACGATTCCCGACAGGGGTCGCCGGTCGACCCGAAGATGAACGGTGGCGGCAGCGCCGATCGCCGTGCCCGCGTCACCAGGGGCGGGCGGTACGAAGACCTCGTCGAAGTATCCAGCCTTGATGATCTTTCCAATGGCGACACAATTCGTGGCCACGCCTCCGCCGATGCAGAGCCGTCGCTCCCCCGTACGATCCGAGGCCAATCGGGCCAGGTGAAGCATCACCTGCTCTGTACGCTCCTGAAGGGCAGCGGCAAGATCCCTGTGGGCCTGCGAGATCACTGCCGCCGGGATGCGGGCAGGACAGGTCTGCATGGTGAAGCATGGCGTGAGCCGAGGGAATTTCGACGACAGTACTCGTGGGGCGAAATAAGCAGGGTTCAGCGCGAATCCGGACCGGGTGATCGGTATCGCGCGTTCGAACAAAGCGCGAAAGCGGGCAGGGTCCCCGAGCGCGGCCAGCGCCATCACTGTGCCTTCTTCGTCGCCGCGCCGCCATCCCAGGTGTTCGGTGACCGCACCATAGGCATAGCCGAGCGAGGCAGGGTCGCGTAGCGCGAGCACTGGAGACAACGCAGGACGTCCGTGCTGCGAATGGCGACCTACTGCGACAGTGGTGGTTTGCGTCTCGCCGAGACTGTCCACGACCAGAACGGCCGCGCTCGACCACCCTGACGCGGCGAAGGCGTACATCTGGTGCGTTCGGTGATGCCGTAGCGGCCAGACATGAGCATGCGGAAAGCAGCGGCCGAGCTGTCGGGTACGGCGGATCGTACGGACACCCACCTTGGTGAAAGCGATAGCTCGCGGCAGGGCGCGCTCCCTGGTGGCGGGGTGAGCGAGCATGGGGAGCGCGCTCGCTACCGCGGACAGATACCGGGGACCGTGGAAGTTGTAGGCGACGTCGGTCACCTGCTCCGGACCGATGCCCGCCTCTGACAGGAGCCATTCGACGGCGTGCACAGGGAAAGCGTGGGTGTGCTTGACCTCCGACAGCCGCTCCTCCTCGACAAAGCCTGCGAGGTCGCCGTCGACGAGGAGGGCAGCGGAGGAGTCATGCGTGTAAGAGCACAGGCCCAGGATGACGCGGGGGCCACGGCCGCGAAGCGACGGCTTCATGCAATCACCACGGGGGCGTCGTTGAGCAGGGTCTCGTACCAGGTGCGCAAACCTGCGCCGAGTGGGCCCTCGATGCCGCCCGTGGCCTGGACCGCGTCGGTGCGCTCGCCACGTTTCCAGTTCCTGTAGCTGACCAGGACGGCAGTCATCGCGTCCCAGCCCTGATGACCGACCGGCTCGCCGGCCTGGACAGCCGCAAGTAGCTCGTCGAAGTGCTCCCATGGAGTCCACAGCGAGGCCATGACCTGGCTGGCGCCGATCTGAGCGAGCGTGGCAGCCGCTTCCAGATCGCGCTCATACAGATGGAGCGAATCGACGTGATGGCGGTAGGTGCCCAGCTCGGCCCCTAACCAGGCGGCCATCAGTTCGTGCAGGACGGTGGCGGTGAACACGTCGTAAGGGAATCCGAGCCACAGGTCGTTGCTCCGCATCGTGGTCACCATGTCCAGCCGGCCGTGCCGGAGGTGAAAGCGATAGCCCAGAGTGCACGGCACGTCCCGATGACCGCCGCCGTCACGGATCGGGTCATAAAGCTGGATCACGGCTCGCCGAGAGTCCGGGTCGGCACGCAGCGTCGTCAGCACTTGGGCGAGCTGGTCGATATGGCCGGCCCAGCGGCGCATCCGGGGCCCGTACGCGCCCCGCAGGATGCCGTCGTCCTCCGCGAACTGGCGTAGCCGACTGTTGTAGCCGTAAATCCACGGATCATCTGACCCCGAAAGGATCCATACACATTCGGCGACCGCGAATGCCGTGTTGAGAACCCGCGCGGGCGGGGCTGACAGCAGCCGGGCACGAGGCTGGGCCAGTTGCAGCCGCACGTCCAGGAGTTCTAGGGTGGCCATGCCCCGAGGACTGACCTTTTGCCCTCGCAGGGTCAGCTTCACTGCGCTGGTGAACAGATCGGCGATGGTCTCGCCCAAGATGGTAGTCACGTACGTTTCCTCTTGTGAGACGGCTCCGGAGAGCGTGGGGCTCAGGAAGTGCATGTCGATCAGCAAGGTCACTCAGAGGGTGTCCCGCGCACTGCCGGCCAGGTGACGTCGAAGGGGGCCTGCCGGCCACCGAGGACGGTGTCAGAGGCCGCCAACGAGAGCGGCGACCCTATTTCCTTGGTCAGCAGCAGCCGGGGGTGGGCCGCTTGCACACTGACGCCGACTGTCGAGTGACGATTCATTTCCTGTGACGGTCCTGGAGTGCGTAACCCAGGGGGTTCTCCCTGTGCCATGAGCGACCCCTCGCCGAAGGCGCCGAAACTGGCGGGACTGAACGCGACCTCGGCCCATACGACCTTGCCCGGCCTGCCGGGGGCCGGGTGATGCCCCCAGCACTTGCTCAGCGCCTCGACGAGGAGAACTCCTCGTCCTCCTGTCGCCTCCACCTCGGCCTGCTTCCGTACCGGTGGCGTGGAGTCCTGGTCCCACACCGAAACCTTGACGGTGTCGCCCGTGAGTTCCAAGGACAGCTCGAAGGCCGGCCCGCTGCCGTGCTCGGCGGCAACGAGTGCCTGTCCCTGCCTCTCCTGCGGATGCCGCACGGCGTTGGTCGCCAGTTCCGAGACCACGAGTTGCACCGTCTCTACGACGTCTCCTTGGACGCCCCATCGCGTTAGGACATCGGCGGTGTGCGACCGCGCAACCTTGACGGCTTGGGGGGTGCCGGTCAGCACAAGACTGCTGCGCGGGGTTGATACCGGGGACATGGTGTGCCTCCCGAGTTGGGAGAGGAGCCCAGTGCGCGGTCGCTGGCTCTCGCTCGTGTCGTGATTGGGCTCGCGACCCGGTGCCGCCCCTCGGCAGTTGGCGGAGGCGCATCCGGGTTCGCGCAGTCTTCGGATCAGGGAGCGGCCGCTGTTCGCGAATCGTCCTGGACCGAGTACGACCACAAGGGAACCCTTTGGGCCGTCGGCGCAGAAGAGAGCACAGAGGGTGTCTTGGGGCGTGCGGGTTGGCAGAGTTGGGGAAAGGTTTGCGGAATGACCGACGAAACGCCCGAGGTGGGGCAGCGAGCGAGAGCGGAGCGGTTCACAGGACGCCGAGTCCTGGTGACAGGCGGCTCGCGAGGGCTGGGTGAACAGGTGGTCCGCCTGCTGCTGTCCGAGGGAGCCGGCGTGGCGACATGCGCCCGCAAACCCGAGTTCTTGGAGACGCTACGCCGCTCGTCCGGACGGGCGGATGCGCTGTTCACCCGCTCCCTTGACGTCGCCGTGCCAGGGCCCCTGGAGCAGTTCGTCGAGGAGGCGGCGTCGACGCTGGGCGGCCTGGACGGCGTCGTGGCCTGTGCGGGAGGAGCACGAGGCCAGGGCATCTCGGAGGCGACCGCTCAGGATTGGTCGGCGACGTGGGAGGTCAACGTCGGTCACGCGGCTCGCCTCATCGCGACGAGCATCCCTCACCTGCGGGCGGCCGGTGGAGGTTCCGTCGTCGTGGTGGCTTCGATCTCCGGCTGGAAACCGGGACCGCAAGCCCAGTACGGCGCGGCGAAGGCGGCACAGATCCACATGGTGTCGTCCCTGGCGCGGGAGCTGGCCGGGGACGGCATCCGCGTCAACGCCGTCTCTCCGGGATCGATGCTCATACCCGGGAAGCGCTGGGATCGGATGCGGCGGGACGACCCACCGGCATTCGACCGGTTCCGCGACGAGTTCCCCGGACGTGAACTGGTGCTACCGGAGGAGGTGGCGGATGTGGTCGCGTTCCTGCTCTCGGACCAGTCCCGAGCGGTCACAGGTGCGAACATCCCTGTGGACAGGGGCCAGAACGCGCCGACGCCTGACGGGTACTGACCCGATCAGGCCGCGGCGCCGAGAACAGGACGGGCTTTCCGCTCGAAGTCGCGCACGATCGCCTCGTTCCTGCGGGGTGCCAGCCGTCCGCGGAAGTCGCGTAGAGCCTGCACAGAGCGCTCACTGTGGACGTCTCCCAGCAGGTCGAGGGCGTTGCTCGCGGTGGCGATGGCCTCGTCCAGCCTGTCCTGCTGGAGCAGAGCGGTGGCGAGTACCGAACGGCTGATTGCTTGGCGGCGACGCCGGTCGCCGTTGGCTCTCACCGAGGCCGTGGCCAGACGCTCCGCTTGTTGCGCCTCGCCGAGGTCGCGGTGGACCAGGGCGGCCTCGGCCTCCAGATAGTGATGGTCCAGGAAGCGGACCCAAGGCGACTCCTCAGCAGACCCTTGGCTGTCCTCGAGCGCCGTTCCGGCCGCGTGCAAGGAGGCCGTCGCCTGGCGGGAGTCGCGGAGGGCGGCGTATCCCCGGGCAGCCATGACGTGCAGCCGCATGAGCCCGAGGGAGCTGCCTGCCGACTTCGCGGTGGCGAGTCCCGCACGGGCCAATGAGACGCCCTCTGCCGGGTGGCCGAGACTTGTGGCGAGGTGCGACATACCCGCGAAGATCTGACCGCCGAGGACCCGGTCTCCGCCTTCGGCACACAACCTGAGCGACTGGATCATGTAGCGCTCGGCGAGTCCGTAGTCGGCGGAGTCATACGAGCACCAACCGGCTGTCGCGGCCAGTTTCGCAGCCGAGGTGTACAGGTGTTGTTTCTGACGAACGGGCATGTGACGCTGCTGCAACATGGGGACCAGTTGGGTGCTCAAGTAGTGCACGATGCTCGCCCGCACCCCGCCACCGCCGTACCGGTTGTCCATCTCGTCGAACATGTCGATCATCGCTTGGACCTGCTCGACGGGTCCACCGTCCGTGACGGCGGCAAGACGCGGGGCCTGCTCCTCCTCCAGAAGCCAGAGAAGCCATTGTCGTTGCGGGTCCATAAGGGCTGTGGCGACGAACGGCACCGTGCCGAGCAGGCTGCGCCGGGACATGTCTGTGGAACCCAGTTCGGCCAGAGTATGCAGCGTCTCACCCACGTCATCACAGTACGTCAGCGCACGCGCGACCACGGGCCTCTGAGGCTGCTCCGGAAAACCGAGGTCGATCGGTGCGACAGGACGCCCCAGGAAGCCTGCCAAGGCTGCGGCGATGAACTGGGGAGCACGACCCCGGGGGGTCATACCCTGCAGCCAACGGGTCACGGACGCCTTGTCATAGCGCGACACCTCCGCCTGCAAGGCGCCGAGCTCGTTGACCCTGCGTGCCAACGCGGCGTGCGAACACCCGGCTTCGTGGATCACGGCCGCGAGCGCGGCGTTACCTTCGCCGCTCCCTCCTGAGCCACCCATGTATTGATGATGCCTCGCCGATCACCCTGGGTTCCAGTAATTGAACACTGCGCCACCGAATGACAACCCGCGTACAACCGAACAACCTGGTCACTCCCTCCTGTGAAACACCGGCGGCGCTGAGACTGAGAGGGCCGCGGCGGCAATCTCCTCCGGCGGACCGTTGCCTGAGACGCCGTCGACGCACTCGTGGAAGGAGGACCACATGCGGCCCGTGGTGATCCTGGATTGCTACACCGTCGAGCCGAGCGGTCTGGGAGTACCGCCGTACCTGTCCACCTACGTCCGCAACGCCTGGTCGGCACTTCGGCGCCTCCTGCCCGAGGCAGATGTGCGTTACCTGACGATCGACGACGTCCGGTGGTGCCTGGCGGGCGGGAAGCCCACGGTGGAACCTCCACAGAGCGACCCGCTCACGTACTCAGCGACCGTCAATCGCGACGACGCCATCCACCTCCTGCGGGACGCTGAGATCGTGGTGGTCGTCGCCGGCGACGCGGTCCCGTCCGTCCATCTCCACGCTGTCAACGGTTCATTGGAGGAGATCGCCCGCGCGCTCGCCTGCACGCGAGGCCGCCGGTACCTTCTCGGCCCTCTGTCCACATACGCCCTGGCCGAGCCAGCTCGATACGCGGGACTGTTCGACGCCGTCCACACGCACACGATGACATCCGGGAACCTTGCGCTCGGCAGCTGGCATCCGGCCGAGTACGACGGGATGCGGCGTGACCGCGACTCCTTCACCGCCCTCGTCGAGCAGATGCTCTGGCGGCCCATCGCCGAGCTGGAGCTGTACCGCGGCTGCACGCGGCGGAAGTTCTGCCAGTTCTGCAATGAGCCAGCCAAGTCGCCCCTCGTCGTCTTCCGCGAAGTGCCGGACGTCATCGCCGAAACGGCCCAGCTCTACGCGGCCGGAGTCCGGAACTTCCGGCTCGGCCAGCAGACCTGCTTCTTCTCCTACCGGAATCGGAACGAGGACGAGATCCACGCCCTGTTGAGCGGCATCCGGGATCGCTGCCCCGAGCTGGAGGTGCTGCACATCGACAACGCCGATCCTTTGGCTGTGGCCGCTCCCGTCGGGTTGCGCATCGCGAAGCTGGTGGCGGACTACTGCACTGAGGGCAACTGCGCGCCGATGGGCATCGAGAGCTTCGACCCGGTCGTCATCGAACGGAACTCCCTCACCTGCACGCCTGAGATCCTGATTCGAGCCGTTGAGCATGTGAACCAGGCGGGTGCCGATCGAGGCCCGGGCGGTCTGCCGAAGCTGCTGCCAGGCCTTAATCTGATCTATGGCCTGCCGGGCGAGACCCATGCCACCCATGTCGCGAACCTTCGTGGTCTGGCCGACATTCTCGACGCCGGCCTGATGTGCCACCGCACGAACGTGCGACTCGCCCGCGCCTACCCGGGGACACCGCTGGCGGCGCTCGGCGAGCTGGAGCCGTTGCCGTCGGCCGAGCACTTCGCGTCGTGGAAAGCGGACGTCGGTTACGCCTGGGACAAGCCGATGAAGGAACGGGTCTACCCGGCCGGGCTGCGAGTGCCCGGTCTCCACTCCTATTTCGTCGGCCCCAACGGCACGTGGTGGCGGCGGCTGGGCTCGTACTCCATCCAGATCGTGGAGCGCGACGCCGCGGTTCCACTCGGCACGACCGCCGACCTCGTCGTCACAGGGCATGCACCGCGCATGATCTACGGAGAACGCGTTGCGACCACTGCCTGACGGTGCGCTCGCGACGTTGGCGTCCCTGGACGCGTCGCTTCCCCGTACCGTGCGGGTCGGGCTGCTGTTGCCCTGGGCCAATATCGCGGTGGAGAGCGAGCTGGCACGTGTGCGGCTGGCCAATGTCGTCTTTCACCACGCTCGGCTCGTTCCGGCGTCAAGAACGACCGCGATCGATTCCTCGTTCTGGCACGGTCTGCGCGAGGCGTCCGCGCAGGCGCTGGAATCGTTGTCGCATGTCCCTTTGGACGCGGTAGTGCTGGCGTGCACTTCAGCGGGGTTCACCGGCGGGCCGGCGCTGCCGGCAGAGGTCCTCACCGCGTTCGACGCACTGCTGGGTGCCCTTGCTGCTTCGGGCGCTACACGTGTCGTACTGGCCACGCCCTATCCCGCTCCAGTGACGGAAGCAGAAGCAGTGGCACTGGGCGACGTCGGCATCCAGGTCCTCTCCCACGCCAGTCTGGAGTTGGTTGACGACTATCCTCAGGTGACCGCCGACCGTGTCCGAGGCCTCATGGAGCGGTTGCCAAGGGAAGCGGTCGTAGCCGCCGACGCAGTGGTGCTGTCGTGCACCGGATGGCACACCCTTCCAGTGATCAACGAGCTGGAACACCGGTTCCGCAAGCCCGTGTTCTCATCCAATCTGGCTATAGCGCTTCTGGCGGCTCGCGTCTGTGCTGGAGTCACTCCATGACCATCGAACGCGCGCAACCGAGAGCGATCGACATCCGGCGCGTCCACCGCCTGGTCACCCGCGCCGCCGCGCTGCCCGATGTCCAGGCCGAGGTCGAAGCGAATCACGACGAGAACCGCTGGTGGCCGACTTCGATCACCGATCCACGGATGCGCATGCTGGCCGCCGGTTGGTCCACCCGGGTCTCCTACCGCATGGTGAGCACCTACGCCCAGGTGATCGCCGCGGCGGATGCCCAGGGCTTCGACCGTCTCATCGCCGCCACCGACGCCGAACTCAGTGAATTGGTGCGGCCTATCGGCCTTCCCCGAACCCGAATCGACTACCTGCGGTCGCTGGCAGAGCTTCTCAGGAACTGGGACAAAGAAGGCATCGACCCGACCAGCGAGGCCGACTGTGATGCCCTCATCCTGGACTTCGCCCAGCGAGTCCGCGGAGCCTCCTACAAGGTGGCCCAGTGCGCGATGCTCACCGCCCTCGGATACCACTGCGGGATCATCCCGGTGGACTCCGGCATGGTCAGCAAGCTGGCCCCCGCACTCGGCATCCGCCTCCCGTCCAGCGCCATCGCTCACGAAGTCTTCCGCCACACCCTTGAAGCCGCCGTGCACGCCCGTTCAGCCGACTACCGATCACTACCTGCCGAGCTCGGATACCGGGTCACCATCCCCGGCGAAGTCGTCCCCACGTGGTGGGTGCACCTTGTCCTCATCTACTTCAAACGCCTCTACCTCAACGGCCCGGCCCCGCAGCTCTGCGCTCGCCGGCCGGTCTGCACGAAGGTCGTCGCCTGTACACACCGCCCCCATCGTCTCTGAACAGGCTCGGGATCATGAAGCGCCTTGACGTCATAGGCAACGTAAGCCACGACAAGATCCGCTATCCGGACCGCCGAACCGGCAGCAGAGTGGGTGGCGCGGCCCTTCTCGTGGCTCTGGCCTCCGTCAAGGGTGGCCGACCGGCCGCACCGGTCTGCGTGCTCGGGAACGACCTCGCGCATCTGCCAGAGGTCCCGGGACTCGACGCGATCGACTGGACAGCACACGGCCAGGTGGACGGCTTTTCCGCCTCCTTTGAACTGGAATACGACGCGGAAGACGAACTCGTCGCGGTGCGCCCGGACTATGGCGTGGCCAAACACCTGACCGCACACGCCCTCGCCCATATCGATCGGCACCCGCAGGATACGTACCATGTCTGCTGCCGCCGGCCGCTCGACGTGGCCGCGGTCCTTACCCGACTCGCCCAGCACAACGCCGAGTTCAGCGTCGACTTCTTTCTGTCGAGTGCCGAAGAGATGATTCGCGCTGCCGCGCAATGGCTGCCGGAGACGACCACGGTGTTCGTCAACGCGGCGGAGTACAGGCTCTTAGAGAACTTCGGTGATCCTGCCGATCTGCCGGAGTTGGTCGTCACCAATGGCCCTCGGGCCGCAGTGATACGACACTTCGGAGAGCAGACGATCTCCGTCGTCCCCCCTCCGTCCACTCCACGTGAGGTCTCGGGAGCCGGCGACACCTTGGCCGGCACCTTCCTCGCCCGCCGTTCGCACGGCGCGACACCTGGGCAGGCTCTGGCCGAAGCCGCCATAGCCGCAGCCCGATATGTCGCCGCCCCGTCATATCCGATGGCCGCACCTGGTGGCGGCTGACTCATCGCCTTGGGGGCATTCCGGTGTCCATCTACGTAGCCCATCGCCTCTTCGCCGCGCACGACCGCGCTCTCGCGGCCGACCTGGCCCAACGTCTCGCGGCGAAGGTAGGACCCGAACAAGTCTTCCTCCCCTTCTGCGACACCGACGAGGAAGACCTGGTCGCGGAGGTCAAGGGCCGCCGTCTCTTCGAACTGGACCGGGAGCGCCTCCGCACCCTCGACGCGATGGTTGCCCTCCTGCACGGGCCGAGCCTCGACGACGGTGTCTGCATGGAGATCGGATACGCCGTCGCCTGCGGCGTCCCAGTCGTCGTCCTCAGCACGGACTTCCAGACCTACTCCCTGTCCGAGACAGGCCCCCACCTTGAATTCCCCGACCCCCTCATTCAGGCCGTGGCCACGCGTATCGTCCGCGTCCCCAGGCTCGGCCGCCCGCCTACGCCTGAGCCGCCGGCCGCTTCTCGCTTCGCCGCCTTCCGGTCACGCAACCTGTCCCAGGTGGACAGCGCACTGGACGCAGCGGTCGAGGCCCTGCTCGACCTGCCCGACGGCCCAGAACATCAGGTAAGCCAAAGCCCCTTCACCTCTCCGTCGATCTACGTCGAAGCCTCGCCGTACGGTGTGTGGGGTGACGGACTAGCCGAGACGTGCAGAGCCACCGGCCACACAGTGACACTCCCCCAGCGCTTCAACGCCCCGGACCCGGTGGCAGCAGCCCTGTTAGATCTGACCGCAGCCTGCGCAGCCACCCGGCTCCTCGCCGACGTCTCCGGCCCCGAAACACCTCCAGGAACCGCACTGCTCATCGGCGCGGCCACCGCCCGTGGCGTTCGAACAGCCGCGGTGCACCCACGACCCACCTACACCCACGCTCACGGCCGCGAGCCCAACTGGCGAAACTTGATGATCCAGTACGCCACCGAGGCACACCTGAACACCCCCGAAGCTGTCCAAGCCTGGCTCTCAACATGAACCTCGACCAGGTGGCGGGCCAGTACCGAACCCTGGTCCTCGAAGGCTGTGACGGAGTCGGCAAGAGCACCCTGGCAAAACACTTATCCACCCACCACGACTTCACCGTGGTGCACTCCCCCAAGACCCCCGACCACCTGGACCTCGCCGACCGCTACCGCACCATCCTGGCCCAACCCGGCCGCATCCTCTTCGACCGCTGCTTCATCAGCGAACTGGTCTACGGCCCCCTCTATCGAGGCCGATCCCGCATCACCTGGGCCCAAGCGATCGACCTCGCCGAAAGCGTCATCACGCGCGCCGGCACCCTCATCCACCTGACCGCCCCCCTGGCCACCGTCCACGAACGACTCCTCGCACGCGACGGCAGGATCCTCCCCCTGGACGACATCGCCGCTGTCCTGACCGGCTACGAGCGAGTCTTCGCCACACTCGCCGACTACACCACCGTGCTCACCCTCGACACCACGACGTTCGAACTCCCCTCGACAGGCTGACTGCGGCATAGACCAGTACACGGCACATGAGTCCCGCTAGGCTTCTGAGACCCCTGCTGCACCATCGCCGGAGGAGTCTTGGACATCGAATCCGCCCAAAAACTCATCTGGGAGAACAAGAACCACAAAGGGTTCAATACTACGGATGTAGCTTTAGAATTCGGCCTTCTCACCGCCGAAGTCGGAGAAGCCTTCACAGCATGGCGCAGAAGCCTTCCCGACCTAGGGGAGGAACTGGCGGACATCTTCATCTACGTAGCCGCAGTCGCCGAGATGAATGGCCTCAACCTCGCCGACGAGGTCACCCGCAAGATCGAGAAAAACGCTCGCCGCAACTACGAGCGAAATGAGATAGGAGTGCCCATCCGGACCAGCGAGGGCTAAGCGTCACTAGAGCTCGGTCAGCAGCTTCTCCGTTTCCTGGGTGGGCTGGACACCCAGCTCCTGCAGATATTTCTGCAGCAACGCTGCTGTGCTCCGCGCCTGGCTGCGGCGTCCCAAGCGGATCTGTAGACGGATGATGCGACGCCAGGTGTCTTCTGGATCGGGGTCGAGAAGAAGGATTCGTTCGAGGATGCTCAGTGCCTCTTCCGGTTTCTCCTCCTCCTGGAGGGACGCCAACTGGCTCAGGACGTCGACTTGGGTCCTGGTCTGAAAAGTGCGTGCCTCGTCGATCCATTCGCAGGTGAGGCCCTGCGCCAAGGGGCCACGGCAGAGGTCGGCGGCTCGTGTAAGGGCGATGAGACGAGCCGTATGGTCGTTAGCGGTGCGGGCCTCGCTGACGGCGGTGTCGAAATCCCATAGGTCCACGCTTACCAAGCTGGGATCGAGGCGATAGGCGTTGCCATGTGCTTTGACGAAGGGGGCGTCTCGACGGCCTTTGTCGGCGTAGCCGGATGCCGATCTCAGAGCGTCACGCAGATGTCGGAGCGGGTTGTGGACACCTACGTCTACTGCCTTGTCGGGCCAGAGGGCGACGCAGATCTCGTCTCGGGTCGCGCCGTCCGGGTGAAGGGCGAGGAAGACGAGTAGCTGGAGTTGGAGACCCCCCAATGCCACTGTCCCAGGACGCCCCTTGGCCTGGATCAGCGGGCGGCCGAGGATGGAGAGGCGGATAAGCGCAGTACCGGCCCAAGTGGCTGATCCTGGCTCAGGTGAGGCGTCCTCTATCGGAGCGGCGTCGCTGACATCTTCGGCCGCTTCGGCGAGTTGACGAAGACAGGCGGTGCCGTCCTGGAGAGGGAGGTGAAAGAGCTGAGCGCCGCTGAAATGGGCAGCATTCGGGCCTCCGGCGCTGGTCACCGTGCCGTTCTGGTCCACCTCGCAGGTGGTTCCTGCGGGCCAGTCGCCGATCAGCAGGGCTCCCATGCCGCTGCGGTCGGCGGACATCAGGATGGCGCCGATGCCTCGGTCGAAGAGGTCGTCGGTCAGCGAGGCGACGAGCACGACGGCGGGCAGGACTTCGCCGGGGTCGGCCAGGCGTAGCGTGTCGATGTCTTCCGCGCCGCGTTCGACGAGCATACGGCTGCGGGTGAAGTGGGTTTGGATGAAGCGGTCGGTGGCTGTGCCGGCCGTCTCCACCAGCGTCAGTCCAGGTATCGCGTCTGCTGTGGCTTGCAGTTCGGTTTGCGGTGCACCGAACAGGTCCTGGGCGTCGTGGGCGCCGATGATGACTTCGCAGCGGAAGTTGTCCGCTTGCCGTAGCAGGTCCAGGACGATCACGCGGGCCGCGTCCCGGGCTCCTGGCCCGATGAGGCCGAGGCTCAGTCCGGACGGCTGGATCTCGACGCTTGTCTGGTCTTCGCGCCGTCCGGCGACGAGTTTGTCAGGGACGTCGATGGAGAACGCGGCTCGCATGAGGGCGGTGTCGGACGGTAGCTCTTGGTCCCTCTCGACGTACGTGCGCAGGTGGGCACGGCGTAGCGCTCTGACCGCCGGTGCGGGTCGCGGGTCGGTTTCGGGATCGGCGGGGATATCGGATGACAGCGGCGGCGGAATCCGTCGGCGGCGACGGTGAAAGCGTGCGGCCGCCCATGCGGTGCTGATGCCAGCGGCGAAGGCCAAGGAGACCAATCCCCCGGACGGGAGCTCCACGGTGACCACCACCTGCGGGACAGCGTCCGGCGTCTGCGCTGAGCTTGGTGAAGCGTCTGGTGCTGGCGTGCTCTCTTGGACGGGTGGTCGGACCGGAGGGGACGGGTACGCCGGTGGTGGTGGAAAGCGTCGCTCCACGGTTGACGGTGATGTGTCACCCTCTGGCCGTTCGGGTTTCGTCGCTTTGTGGCTGTGGGCTGTATTCCTCGGTAGGTGGAGACGCCAACCAGGGACGATGCGGTCGGGATCGGTGAAGACCTGCCCGTCGGTCTGCACCTTGTGGGCGTTGAGTCGCCAAATCCGGCCCCACATGCCCGGGCTCCCGAGCTTGCGTTCAGCGATCTTCGAGAGTGTGTCGCCGGGTTCGACGACGTGGACGGGTGCCGGGTCCGCGGCCTGAGTCCGGCGCCGCGCCTCACTGACCGGCGCTGCCGGCAACAGCTCGTGAGTGACGGCAGCGACCGCCGCCGTGGCGGGTCCTGCCTGGCTGTGATGCATCGCTGCCCCGTCCATCGGCAGGACCGCGATCGCGAGTGAGCCGATCAGTCCTGCCGCCAAGGTCTGCATCGGCCCGAGCATGGGGACGTGGATCTCCACGCCGCGGACAGCAGCGATGATCTCTACCAGCAACGAGGCCGTGAAAGCCCCCCACAGCAGCCACAGGGGGCAAGCGAGGATCTTGAGCAGCGCGTCGTCGGGGATCGGGCTCACCAGCATGTGCTCGATCCCGTCCCAGGCGAGGAGTCGCCTCGGCAGCGGCCAGCCGGCGAACCGGGCGAGCATCAGGGGAAGCCCGGCTTCGATCAGCACGAGCACGACCAGGACGCCGAGCATTCTGATCAGTCGGCCGGCGACTGCGAACGCGCTCTTCATTGCAAGACTCCCGTTACTCCGCGCTGTGCCATAGCGGTGGCGCGGCCTGACACGCGAAAGGCACCGACTCCGGCAAGGCCGAGAACCTGTGCGGGCTGGACGGCGTGCACGACCACCGTCACTGTGTTGCCGGAGACCGCCACAGTTGCCGTATCGGGGGTGGCGGCGATGTAAGCAAGTGCGGCGGTCCGGGCGCGGGCGTGGTCCAGCCGCACCGCGCCGTTGCGGCGGTAGGCCGCGAGGTCGAGCTGCTGCGCCCCGGACCGCGCCGCTTCCTGGGCCTCGTTGAGCGCCCGCACCTTCGCGCCGAGGGCCAGGCCGCCGTCCAGCACGATGCCGGCGAGCAGAAGCAAGCCACCCACGATGCCGGCCACGAAACCGCTCATCGAGACCTCCAGTAGTCGATGGGCGCGACGGATCTCGCGGAGAGGGCGGTGCCACCAGGAATGTGGACCATCGCGATGTCGGCCAGCCGTACGCGGCAAGTGACGCTCACGGTGACCTTGCCGCCGGGTTGGAAGGAGCCGAGAGTCACATCGACGGTGCGACGGGCGCAGGTGACTCGCCTGGAAGCGAGGGCGGCCCCGGCCGCCGAGCGGGCAGCGGAGGCCGCGGCGACCGGGGTCCGCGCCAGCGATGCCGCCCGGGCAGCCTGGTGGGCGGCGTTGTTCACATCCAGCCGGGCGGTCACCAGACGGCCCAGGGCGACCATCAGCAGAGCCAGCACGATCAAGAGAGGCGCGAGGAGTATCAGTTCGACGGCTGTCGTCCCTCGCTCCGTCGCCCTCATCTGCCGTCTCCTCTGAACCGCTCCACCGGACCGTAGGCCACCGAGTTCACCGGCAGGCGCAGGAACGGCACCACCGCCTGCGCCACTCCGGCGACCTCGACGCGTGCGGCGTCAGAAGTGCGGGACACCGAGACGTGGGTGGAGTGCAGGACCGAGTGCCCAAGCCGGGCGAGCATCGATGACGCCTTCACCCGTCCGGCGGTGGGGCTGCCTCCGTAGACGCGCGTGGACGCCAGCGCTTCCATGGCCGTGACCTGGGCCACGTGGGTGGCGTGCTGCCAGACGCCGAACTGCACGATGAGCAGGATGAGCAGCAGCACGAACGGGAACGCCACCGCCGTCTCCGAGGTCACCGCCCCGGCCTCTACTGCAGATCGATGGACTTCACCTTCGCCAGAACCTTGGCGAGCAGGATGGCTCCCACGGCGATCGCGATCCCGACGAGGATCGCGGTGACGATCACGCTTTCGGTGGTGAAGCTTCCTCGGTCCGGTTGGCGCCGGGCGATGTTTCGGCACTGGTGTAGGCGCTCCTTCATCGCGATGCAAGGGGTCATGAGTCGGGTCACCGTTTCCTCCTTCGGATTACAAGCCGACCAGCACGGATGCGATGGCCGGATAGCCGATGAAGAGCAGGAAGCCGAAGAGCAGGCCGACCACAGGCAGGCTCATCCGCTCCGTCGACCGCTGGGCGACGGTCTCGATGTCGGCGAGCTGGTGAGCCCGCAGAGAAGCCGCCTTGGCGGCGAGCGACTCCCGCACCCGGGCGCCCTCGGTGCCCGCCAGGCCAACCGCGGCGGCCAGCTCGGACAGCTCCCGCACGCCGTACTCCTCGCCCATCCGCCCGAGAGCCGCCCACGGGGTTCGTCGTGCGGTACGGGAGGCCTGCAAGGCGCCTCGAAGACGCGCGAACGCCCATCCGTCACCGCCCTCAGAGGCATCGGCAAGGGCGCCATCGACGCCACGGCCGCCCGCCAGGGAGATGACCACCAGGTCCAGGAACGCGGAAAGTGCCTGCCGGAACTCGGCCCGCCGTTCCTTGGCCTGGGAGCGCACCGCGAGGTCGGGCACGAAGAAGCCGATGACCGTCAGCAGGACGACCGACCAGACCGGCACCTGCCAGGGCACAGGAATGCCGCTCAGCACGACGACTGCGTACAAGGACGGGCCCAGCAACCCGAACACGAGCGCCGCCGTGCCCTTCTCACCGAGGTAACGCTCCGCGGACTTGCCACAGATGGCGAGGTCACGACGAGTCACCGCCCCCGGAAGCCCGCAGGAGGACAGCGGACTGATGAACGGCCGCCCCAGCCGCCCGCCCCAACCGGCATCACCATCGGCCAGAGGCCGGGGAGGACTGCCGTACCGCAGCCGCTCTAGCTCCTGAGCGAGAGTCAACCGGCCAGGCCAGAGCCCGTAGACGATGAGGAGCAGGCCCAGACCGGCCCCGGCTCCGAGCAGCAGCGCGAGTGCCATCAATCATCGCCCCCGTTCAAAGTCGTGAGAATCCGTGCCGGCTCACCTACCTGGCCGAGCCGATGGAGCGTGAAGAACGACCCGGCGAAGACGAACCCCGCCGTGAGCAGTACCGCCTGCCCCACGGCTGTGTCGTAGGGGGCGAGGAAGTGGCGGTTGAACAGCATCAGCCCACCCACCATGGCGATCGTGGCGACGACGATCGTCCTCACCGAGGACCTGATCTGCGCACGTGCGGCGGCCACACGCAGCCGCATCACGGCCTGAGCCCGGGCGGCGGACGCCAGCGAGCCGAGCAGTTCGCCGAGCTGGCCGGCTTGCCTTCTGGCGGCCAAGATCAGTGCGGCACACACCAGGTCACCCGTCGGGTCGGCCAGGTCGTCAGACAGCCGCTGCAAGGCCGCCGGTAACCGTTCCCCCTGGTCCACTCGTGTGGCGAGCTCGACGACCTGCGGCCGGATGGCCTCGGGAGCGATCGGTGCGGTGGCGCTGATCGCCTGGTGGAGCCCCGCCGACGCGGCCAGGATGTCGCGCAGCATCTCGGCCCACGCCGCGATGGCCTCGATTCTCGCCACGGCTCGTGCCTGCTCGCGGTCAGGGCCCAGCAATGCCGGCAGGTACCAGGCGGCGAGCCCTCCTAGTGCGGCGCCGACGGGCCAGCGCGTGACGGCTCCGAGGAGGACGGCGACGCCGACGCACCCGGCGAACCGTACGAGCATCTGCGGACTCGCGTGGAAGCCCCGCTTCTCTCCTTGGACGTCGCGCCGCTTCAGGCCGGAGACGATGATCAGAAGGCCGATACCGATGCCGGCTCCGGCCAACGCGGCGAGAAGCGCCTTCTCCGTCATGACTCGAACCACGCTTCGACGTCGAGTCCCGCGGCTTCCAGCTCCTCAAGGGTCTCAGTACGAAGGGGATGGGCCCGCACCGCGCGATGTTCCGGCCCCGGCCGGCAGATCTCGTTGGATGTGACGGAGATGCCTTCACATCCGACGACCTCCCTGATGCTGGACAGCACCCGTATGCCGTCCGGAGCGAACGCCATGTGGATCACAAAGTGCACGGCCTCGGAGACGAGGACGGCACTGGCCTCCATCGGCAGTCGCTCGGCGGACTGGACGGCGTACGAGGCGAGCTTGGAGAACGCCCCCTTGCTGGAGCTGGCGTGCAACGTACACATGGAACCGTCGTTGCCTTGGCTCATCGCGTTGAGCATCGGGATGACCTCGTCGCCGCGGACCTCACCGACGATGACGCGCCCGGGAGACATGCCGAGGGCCGTCCGCACCAACTCAGCGAGCGTGACCCGGCCCTGGCCCTCGACATTGGCGTGCCTGGCCTGCAACGCGAGCACATTGCTGTGCGCGTCCCTGTCGCGATCCAGGCCAAGCTCGAAGTGCTCCTCGATGGTGACCAGGCGCTCACTTCTGGGGATCTCCGACGCCAGCCCGCGTAGCAACGTGGTCTTGCCGCTACCGGTGGCGCCGACGATGACCACGTTCTTGCGGGCCCGGACGATGGCGCGGAGCAGGTCCTCAGTGCGCTCGTCGAAACTGCCGTTCTTTCGCAACTCCGGGAGCGTCGCCCGTGGATGCCGGTGACGGCGGATCGACACGGCGGGCCGCCGGGAGACCGACATCACCGCGAAGAGGCGTGAGCCGTCCGGCAGCTCCATGGACAGGATCGGAGAGCCGGGATCGAACCGCCGTTCACCCACACCCAGCAGAGCGGCCGCCGCGCGGATCAGCTCGGTCAGGTCCTCGTCGGACTCGGCGACCGGATCGACCTGTTCCTCCCTGCCATCGGCATAGGTGACGTGCACGTCGTCGAAAGCGTTAGCGTTGATGTTCTCGATCTCGGGGTCGTCCAGCAGAGCCTGGAAGCCGCCCAGACCGAACAGCGCGTTCTCCACTGCCTGGGCGATACGCGCCTCGGTGCCGGCGTCCAGCGGAGACCGCCCGGTCTCGATAGCCTGCCGGGTGTAGGCGTCAAGAGCCTCGATGAGCAGTACCCTGCCGTACTCCCTACGATCCTGAGGCGTCATCGGGGGACGGCCGCTCTCCTCATCCGCCTGGCTGCGGGCGGCCAGGCGGTCGGCCACCTCGGCACGCAGCTGGCTGATGATCTCCCTCATGACGCCGCCCCCACATGAGCTCCCGTCGAAAGCGTTGTGGCCAGCCGACGTGCGGCCCTGACCACCCGAGTCCTTTGCCGACGCCCCTCCAGGAACGCCCGTGCGCCAGGGTCGTGGGCGATGTGGGCGCGGATACGGAGTCCGACCGCCTCGGTCACCTCGTTGGCGGGATAGGTGCCGCGGCCGATCAAGACGATCTCTGCGTGCGGGACGGCTTCCGCGAGCCCTTGCAAGTGGGCGAGTTCGGTGAGTCTGGGCCGAGTCAGGATGAGGACGTGGTCCGCCCTCGCCGCGAGCTCCGTAGAAGGGCCGGTGAGCCGTCCGAGATCTGCGACGACGGTGGTTTCTGGGGGCAGCTTTTTGAGCACGTCCGGAAGCGTGGCTGTCATCGCGCTGATCGCGGCGTACGCCTGATCCTGCCGGACGGGAGCGGCGATGACGCGGAGTCCCCTCGGCAAGGCTTGGGTGTGCCTGCCCAACACGTCCGGCTCTTGACTGCGGCGCAGTTCGGTGGCCAGCGACGCGACACCTGGGTCGGGTTCGAGCCGGAAGTGACCCGCCAGCTCGCCGCCCGCGGCGTCGAGTTCCGCCAGCAGCACCTCTCCGCACGGCCAGGTGGCGGCAAGAGCGAGCGCGAACGTGGTGACGCCCGGCGAATTCTTCATGGACGCCACACCGATCACGGTCATGGCTCCTCCGGAGAGATCTGCATCAGGCTCACCAGCCCTTGCGCCGCTGGAGCGGTTATCTTCTCGGCGTATGTCCGTGCCAGGAGCAAGGTCACGACGGCTGGATTCTGCGGCTGGTCCGGTTGGCTGACCCGGGTCACCACCGCCACGATCGTCGTCGGCTCGACCTTCACGTCCGAAGTAGCCGCATCTCCAGGAACCGCGACCACGGCGACACGATCCCCGGCGGCGAGCTCAGGCGGGTACTGGCCTGGCTTCACCGCCACTCCGATAATCGCCTGACCAGGCATGGGGTAGGCCGGCTCACCGACGTTCCGATCCACCAGCAACGCACCCGCCACCATCGGCACCGTGAGCGTCCTGCCGATGACGCTCGCGGCACGTCCCGCCGCGATCAACTCCGCGTCCGTGGAGGCCTTGACGAACCGCAGGTCCGCGGCCGCGAGCGTGTGGCCGGCAGGTAAGTCCCTCTGTACGGCTATCGCCTCGGTGGGGCCGTCGACCCGTAACGTGACCGCGGCTGAGACGAACGCGCATCCCATCACCAGAATGCCGCCGAAGAGCACTCGGCCGGCGCTACGCCGCCTCTTCGGTGTCCCGGTCGCCGGTCGTACCGGCCTGACCCCTGTAGTCACTACGTGGTTCCCCTTCACGACGTGACGATCGCTTGCGACTCGGCCACGCGGAAGCTCGTGGCCGCGGTGGTGGTCAGTGCCGGAAGCGTGCCGCTCTGCCCAATCGCGCTCCACGTGACGCTCCAGGTCACCGTCGCCGTCACCCGGTACCTGGCATGAGGCGCTTCCGCACTCGATTCGAGATAGGTGTGGCCACAGGTAGGTGACGACCGCCGCGGGTCGTCCTTTCCATCCCGGTACCTCGTCCCCGGCCCCAGGCATACGACGATCGCCCCGTCTCCCATGACCCACGCCACGCGTACCGGCGTGGCCCTGGCCGTCGCCGTGATTCCTCCCGCCGAGGCGGTGGACATATACGGGTGCCAGATGTCGTGCGCGATCGCCAGCCAGATCGGCAACCGCACCAGTTGCGGGTCCGAGGGCCGCGGCGACGAGCTGATCTTCGGAATCGGCAGAACGAAGCGATCCCTGGCCATCAACGCCACCATCAGAGGCGTGACGGACGGCCTGTCAGAATCCTCCCCTTCCGGGGCTTCCGGCGCTCCATCGTCGTGAATCAGCAATCCGGGCTGACCAGGACACCTGAGAATCATCCACCGCCCGCCCTCCGGGCCACCTGGAGGCGCAACCCCGGGCCATGACGTGCAACGTGGCTTCGCCCCGGTCTTTGATACACCCCCGTCACCAGGCCGGGGCGGTCGGACCGCGGAAGGTGTCCTTCCCCAGCGCCGAGCCTCGGTCATGCACCCGGTCCTGCGATCAGAGCCGCATCCGACAAGCGCACTGCCGCCAGGATCATCACCATCCGTCATCGCGGAGGCATGGGGGACAGTCGCGAACGTGACGTAGGTCACTGCGATCAGCAGAGCGATACGTGTCAGCATGTCCCCGCCTCTCGAAGCACAAAAGCGGTGACGTACCAGGCATCCTTTCGCAGACTGAGTTCTGCCGTGGTCTTGTGGCGGCCGGCCGGCCAATCCTCCTTGCCAGGCTTAGATGACTTTCCGCGGAGACGGAAGTCGGTGTCATCCACACAGTCAGTGATCTTCGCCTTCGTGGGACTTGGCATCGGCACGAGGGAGGTGATCCGCGGATCGAGGACCGGCTGTCCCTTGATCACTTCCCCATTGCGGTGGGCGAGCCAGAGGCCATGCCGCAGGATGAGCAGCGCGTCACCCGTGGCGTGATCCCGCAGTTCGGCGGCATTCCAGTCAGCTGTCCGCGCCGCAGAGGCGAAATCCTGCCACATGCCCCGATACGCACGCAGTACAGCTTCTTTTACCTGAGACTCTGCCGGATCGGCGGGATTTATAGAGGGAGGAAGCCTTTCAGGTGAGATGGCATTGTTGGGCGCTTGCTGACATGCGGCGAGTGCAACCAGCACCAGCATTCCGGCCATCGTCAAGCCACGGATATCGCGCCACATGAGCTTCCTCGCAGTTCAAAGGGGATAACTGCGTTTGGTAGTCATGCTACTACGGAGAGTTATGGAACTCTAGTGGCAGATTTCGATCGACCTCTGCGCCTGGACAGCCTCACATAAAGGACAATTAGCCCGAGGAATTATTTTAGAGGCAACTCCACACAACGCAGGCATACAGGCAGGCCTCTGTGGTCCGCGCATATTGTCGCGAGTCGCGCTTCCATCTGCGTGCAGAGCGATCTTACTCAGCGAGATGCGGGGAGTTCCGCCAGCGCGATCTCGCCGCTGGAGGCGTAGGCGGCGACGGCCGGAGAAACCGTGCTGTCCACGATCACCGATATCAGCCCAGGTGATCCACCCGTGACCGGTTTCTCCACACCGTCGATCAGAGCACTCGGCGCGAGCACTCGGTACCGCCCGGCAGAGCCGCCCTGAAGGGGTGCGTGGATCACCTGGACCCGATAACCCGGCTTGAGCCCACTGGGGAACTGCCCGGCCTTGAGCGCCAGCCCTACACGGGCCGCACTGGGACCCAGTTCCGGTCGCACCGAGGAGATCATTTGCTTGGTCAGCAGGGTGCCCGGCACCAACGTGACCAGAGCGTAGTGCCGGGAGTAGGTCTCGCGTAGCGACCAGGAGAGGTACTCGACGCCGGTGTCGGCGATCTGAACCTCGCGCATCGCCTTTAACTCAAGCTGCTGGCCCGTACCCACCTGCCGCACAAGCTGAATAGCCGCCACACGATGCCCGCTCCGCATCACGAGCAACGTCGTGCCTAGACCGCCACCCACGATGAGCAAAACAGCGAGCGCGGCCAAGGCGGGCCGACGCCGGCGGGGACTCACCGGCATCGCGCGTGACGCGGGCGGAGACAACGGGCTGAACCGATCTTCGGAGGCGGCCGGCGACTTACCCTGCCCAGGAGACGGCGAACTTCTGATCCTCATCACTGCCTCCCATCCGACCTACCCACGACGCAACACCGACCCGATCGTTACGTCACCAGCCAGCAGCATTAACAACCTGCACTCGATACATTACTCTAAGCAACCTACCATGTACGTCCGTTGCCGAGGGAGGTCACCATGTTTCTCCAACACGCCGCCGCACTCGCCATCCTCCTCACCACGACCCCCGTAGCTCCGGCGTCCATGTCCGGCCCCTGGGTCGACCATTACGGAAACGCGGCCAAAGCCACAGTCTCCGCAGACCGCCGGACCATCACCGTCTGCGACCAGAACCCCACCGACGGCCTACGCTTTAAGGTCGACTACGCGACGGACAATCCAGTCGACCCCACCATCTACACGGTCACGGCCCCAGAGGGCGACTGCAAGAGTGATCGCACCTACATCAGCTGGATCATGGTGTTCAAGCTCTGCTCTGGATACGCAGGCCCGGGCTTCATCAGTTGGCGTGACTGCAATCCCCCCATCCGCACACCTCGCTGAGCAAGCGCTCCACGTCGGGACTTCCGCTGTCTCACCCATGTCCTCCCTGTCCGCGCCGGGTGGCCGGTGGTGCGGACAGGAAGTCAACGACCGAGGGGAGTACGGGAGGCGCCCTTTCGCGGCGGAGCTGGAGCTACCCCGTGCGGCCGCACACGTGTCACCGCAAGCGCTCTACGCCTGCTTCCGAACCGTGAGGACGTGCTGGTCGCGGGGTAGCAGTGGTGCTCCCTGGGGTTCGCGCTCTAAGCGACAGGGCGTGACCCCTCGGTCGGGCCTTGGCGGCAGACTGTATGACAGGGCTCATGAGTGCACAGACCGGCGTCGGCGTGTCGGCGATGAGCATCAAGGGACCGGCAGGAAAGGGCTCGGCATGCCGTGCCAGAAGATTGCCAGGGAATCGCGGGCGCGGGTCGAGGCGACGAAGAGCAGCGATCGGTCCCGTTGCCGCTCCCGTTTGTACCGCAGCGGATCTGCATCACGATATGCCTTGATCGCTCGCCGAGGCACAAGCCCGTCGGATACCCCGGCGATGATCATCCGCTGGAATTCCAGACCCTTGAAACGGTGCATCGTGCCCACTCTGACCCCGTCCGGTCCGCGAGGGCCATCAGGGCCGATCTCCACCGCGGGTATGCCTTTCTCCGCGAGCCGGTAGGCGACCTCGGTGACCATGTCCCCGGTCGGGACGCAGACAGCGATGGCGGACGGCGGGACGTCGTTCCACTGGGCGATCTGGTCCGCGATGGCGTTCCGCTCCTCGTCCCAGGTCCGCAGTCCCCGGAAGTCGGGGTGGGGGCCGCGCAGCACCGAGCGGTAACCGGTGAGATGGTCGGTACCGTCGTCCATGTCGTCGTAGGTCTCGCCGGTCAGCAGGTCCTGGGCGGAGTCGAGGATTTCGTGGGTGCTGCGATAGCTCAGGGTCAGCCGGGAGGAGCGCCCGCCGCGGATGTTGATTCCGAGGCTGCCGAGTGACACGTAGTTGTCGTAGATCCGCTGGTGGGCGTCGCCGACCAGGAAGATATCGTCGGGTCCGGGGCGGACCATGGCGCGCAGCATCTTCCAGTGCGCGGCGTTGAGGTCCTGGGCTTCGTCCACGACAACGTGCTTGTACCGGTAGTCGAGCCAGGCGCCTGACTCGGCGGCGCGGTGGATGAGTTCCTGCCCGCCGACGCGGGCTTTGTCGTTCTCGTATCGGCGGACCCTGGCGGCTCGTTCCATCTCCAGTCTGGCCGCGTGCTCGGCGACCTGCCGCCAGGTCCACAGTCCTTTGTCGTCGAGGTGCTTGGTGAAGCGCTCGGCGAGCTGCCAGATCTTCGCCCGCTCGGGCCGGCTGATGGACCGGCCGCGCCCGGCCCGCCGGACCTGGAAGTATTCGGCGCGAGAGTTGACTGCCTGGCCGAGGATCACGTGGGACCATTCGGCGGCGAGGAATTCCGGGTCCCAGCCCGTCTCTCCGAGTTCGAGGAGCAGTTGCCGCCACTCGCGTACGGTCTGTTCGTCGGAGATGAGGCGGCGGTTCTTGCCCTGGCCTGACGCCTGGGCCATGAGTTCGTGGGCGAGTTTGTCGATGTTGACGATGTCGACTCGGTCGACGAGTTCCTGCCCTCCGAGTTCGAGCAGTCGCGTCTTAAGATCGGCGGCGAGGTTGCGGTTGAAGGTGGTGAGCAGGACCGGTTTGCTGTGTCCGGGGCCGATCCGGTCGATCAGGTGTTTCACCCGGTGGAGGGCGACGATGGTCTTCCCGGTTCCCGGACCTCCGCTCACCCGAGCGGGCCCGTTGTACCTGCGCTCCACGACTTTCTTCTGCGTCGGGTGCAGGAAGACCGTCCAGCGTTCGAAGGACTCGCCGAGCACGGCCTGAAGGGCCGCGTCGTCGGTGGTGACGAGGGTCGCCGGCCGGGTGGCGGCGGTGGCGAAGTCGTCGGCATCGATGTGGTCGTCGGCCTTCACCGGCCCTGTGATCTGCTCCCGGACCTCGTCAAGGCTCTTGCCGTCGTGCAGCCCGAACAGGATGTCGACCGTGAGCTGCGGCGCGGACGCGGCGAGACCGCGCAGCTCCCCAACCGTCGTGATCTTCGCGATGAGCGGCAGCAGCGGCTCGGCGACACCGAGATCGAGTAGCTGCTCGGCGGTGTAGGCATCGAAGAGTCCGGGGGCCTTGGCAGGCCGCAGGACAGTGTCCTCGATCCGTTGGACGTCGACGAACTCGATTCCACCCGTCACGGGGTTGATCTGGTAGGCGAGCCGGTCGAGCTTGTCGTCGATATCTTTGCTGTGCAGCACCGACAGCAGCAGGTAGTCCGCGTCCCCGACGTGCAGGAGCAGCGCCCGGTAGTCCGCGGTCACCCATGCCGAGTACAGTCGCGAGCCGTCTTTGAGCTGCGTGAGATTTAGTCCGTGGCTGTGGGGGTTCTTGCGGAACTTGTGCTGGAACTCGTAGACGGCGCCTTTAACGGACCGGTCGAGCTTGCCGACTTCCTGGTCGGCCTTGTCCAGCAGCCGGAGGGTCGCCGCGGTCATCGAACTCCCTTGATCAGCTCAGCCAGTGAATCGGCGTTCCAGTCGACAGCCGGACGCGCCAGCCAGCCGGCGTGGGCGTATGCCGCGTCCCGCTTCTCGGCCTCGGAGTCGTCCTCGCTGCGGGCGGCCAGCACGACTCCTACCTCGGCGGCGGGCCAGGCCAGTTCGGCCTGCCATGCCCCCTCCCCCAGCTCGTAGCCCACCTCGGGTGCGGGGACACCCCGTGCGGCGAGTTCTTGGGCGAGGCTAAGGAGACCCGGCTCCTCGATGTTCAGATACTCGAAGATCTCCGCCCACTCCCCATCCCCTGGCAGTGCTTCCGCCACCGAAGATTCCACGATGGAACGCGGGGGGACCACATCGTCGGCGAACAGGTCGATGGGCGGCTGGTCGTGGAGCGCGAGCATCAAACCCGTTCCGCCGGTCACGGCGAGTTGCGCGGGGTCGAAGCCGGTGAGGGCACTCCAGGCGAGCTGCCCGCCGTCGCCGTCGCCCGTCGACAGGAACTGGAGGAGATTACCCCAGTAGAGCCAGGCGGCCCAGCGGCGCCGATGTGCGTCTTCGTCGGCGCTGATCGTTTCATCCCGGTCGTCCAGGACAGTCAGCGCGGTCACGATGGGGGCCGCCGCGCCTGCCCGGACATCCAGCAGGAGAGTGATCGGGCACCGGTTGTCGTCCTCGGCGCGATACAGGGTGATGGATCCGGTCGTGGGTTCCGGCAGGGGTTCGCCGCGCAGCGCGGCCGATATCCGCTCAGCGATGCCGGAGGACGACGAAGCGGTCTTCGCCACGCCGGGTTGGCGGATCAGTCCGGCCACCGCGGCCTCGGCCCGGCGACGCCACTCGGCCTCCGGGGAGGCGAGGAAACTCAGCAGCAGGTCGACGGGGTTGGTCCAGATGTATCGCTCCAGGTCAGCCGGATCACCGTCACCTCGGGGGCCGCGGAGAATGCCGCGGGCGGCGTCCTGCGCGAGTCCCTGGTAGGGCGGCCAGACGCGGGGCCGCTCCGTGCCGGTCCAGCCTTCCACGTCGTCCCAGGTGAGTTGGAAGACGACCACCCCCTGCGCGCGCAGTCGGGCCCGGATCGCGGCGTCGTTGGCCAGCCGGTTGTGTTCCACGTTGGCGTGGTAGCGGTAGCCGTCCAGGTAGACGGCGACGACGAGCCGCGCGGCGTCCAACCGCTCGAACACCACGTCGGGTCGGGTACCGGGCAGGGTGTTCTGTAAGGTCATCCGCCAGTGGGTGACCGTGCCGTCCGGTCCGCTGATCCGCAGGTCCCCGGTGTGCTTGCCGTCGGCCTTTCCGCTCTCGGTGAGACTGCCGGGGGAGTCTGGGCGGCCTGCCCAGTCAAGCAGGCCCTGCAGGAAACGGCCCTCCAGCTCGCTCTCCACCTGCTTGTCCAGGGAGATGCCGGCCACGCTGGACACCGGCGCGATGACCCACTTGTCCCCGTTCTCGCCGAGTAGCTGGTCCAGCAGGTCGAGCGCCTCGGTCCGGCTGACCACCTCGTAGTCCCGGCCGGACACGTGGCGCAGCAGGCAGCGGTGGCACGCCTGGCGTGCCTCACTCACGCAGGGACAGCGTTGGATGACCTCGCGGGCACGCAAGAGCACATCCCGGAAGGCGTCGGAGGACGCCAGCCGGTGCAGGTACCCCGTCCCACCGGGCAGGGTGTCGTGCAGGACCAGGAAGTTCCGTACGACGCCGGTGGTGTGGTCGGGCATCCGCGCGGCCACGACGGCCAGGTGATCCGGGTCGCCGCCGTAGTGTGCGTGGATCCCGGCGAGTAGGGCGGCCGTGAACGACAGCAGCCGCTCCCTGACCCTGGCCAGGGCGACCGGCAGCAGGATGCGCAGGGCCTCGGTGGGGAGCTCGTGAGCGAGGATCAGGTCCTCGTGCGTCGCCGTGCCCGGGGACCGGTAGTGCCTGCACCACGTCTGGTGGTGAGCGGCGGCCGGACTCGGCGGCCCCGACACCGTCGACGTGGCGTCTGCGACGTCAGGCCTGCCGTTGATCGTGGTGCCGCCGCAGGTCACGCAGGTGAAGAACGGATTTATCTGCACCAACTGCCCGGCGAAGGCGACCTCGGCGCCCCGGTCTCCCCGGGCGACGCCCAGGTTGAAGGTGCGGATCACCGCGTGCCGGGTGAAGTCGGCGCCGAAAGTGACCTCCGCATGCCGCCACGCCTGGGGTTCCACCCGCTCGGAGTCGATGTCGACCGCGACCGCGTTGTTGTAGTAGACGCGTTCCCGCTGCTCACGGTCGTCGCGGATGAGAGCGTCGTCTCTGCGGTCCCGCGCCGTCACCCGCCGGGGCCGCAGCACCTTATGCAGATGCTCACTGTCGCCGATATCGGTGTTTCCACACCGGGGACACCGGCTGCTGTCCTGAGCCGCCCGGTTGGTGCGGACGTAGCCGCATTCGGGGCAGATCCGCCACTGCTGCCAGCTGGGCCGCTCGGGCGACCCGATGTCCAGCCCTGAGACGCGGTGCTTGTATCCGCGGATGTAGAAGGAGCTTCCCGGTGCCAGCTCGGTCAGCGCCAGCTTCGCCGAGCGGCTGTATTCCCGTAGCTCGCTGTGGTAGACCCGGTCCCCCGCCGGGGTCTTCTCCTCCCAGGTAAGGGTGGCTTCCAGTGCAGTCCTGGAGTCGATGAGGGAGTAGTTGGGCAGCAGCCCGAGCTCCACCATCGTGGCGTGCGCGCCCGCCATGCCGATCTCGCTGAGGTGCTCGGCGACGGCCCTGCGCTCGGCCCGCAGCGATTTGATGACTTTGAGCTGCTCGGGGTCGGAGGGTACCAGCCCGTCGGCGGCCTCGCCGATGGCCCGCAACCGGGCGCGCAGATCCTCGACCCGCCCGTTCCAGATCTCCTGCGCGCTGTTGACGGCTTCCTCCAGCCCGGTGAGCGCGAACCGAGTGAGGTCCGAAGCGGTCAGCGGGCTGACGGTCTCCTGGTCACCCACGGCGGGGAACAGCGCCAGGAACTGCTCCGCCAGAAGGGCCCCGTCCCGCTGGGCCGCGGCGGCGAGCGCCACCAGCCAGCCGAACAGGGCGGAGGAGAGCCGCGGCATCGGCGGCACCCCGGGGAATCTGTCCCGGCCGGCCAGATCGAGCAGGTGCGCGAGGTACTGGCGACGCAGGATCTCCACGGCTGACAGATAGCAGCCCGGCGGGATGATCTCGCCGTCGATCATCTGGCGTGGTTCGGCCAGGTAGTACTGGTCCCGCGAGCGCCGATCGAGGATGGTCAGCACCAGGGCGCTGCCGGTGCGCCGACCGGCACGCCCGGCACGCTGGACGTAGTTGGCGGGTCCCGAGGGGAGCGAGGCCAAGATGACGGCCGACAGATCACCGATGTCGATGCCGAGTTCGAGGGTGGGGGTGCACGACAACACGTTGGGATCGGTGTAGCCGGCCGACTGCTTGAAACGAGCCTCGACGTCCTCGCGCTGTGCCCGGGTGAGCACACCGGTGTGCTCGGCGGTCACCACACGGAAAGCGCCGGAACTACGATAGAGGGTCCGATAATAGTCCTGCCGGTACCGATGGTCTGTCGCCGGGCCGAGTTTGCCCCAGCATCGAAGCTTCGGGCACGGCTGACCGTTCCAGTCGGCGATCCGGTCGGGATGGAGGGTCTGCTCCCACGAACAGACGTCACATTCCACCCCGGCACGCGCCACGGTGTCGTCTCCGAGCCTCCATGCCTGAATGTGCCCGGGGTGCAGGCCGTACACCCGGGTGCCGCCGTCGAGCGTGGTCCGCGCGGCGAGCACTCCGTTCTCCGCCAGGATCGGCAACAGCCGGGTCAGGTACGCCAGCGCGCCCGGCCGGTCCAGGCCTAGGCAGCGGCGCGTCCAGTCCTCATACCAGCTGCCGGCCCGGGTGGCGACCTTGAACTGGCTCCCGGTCTTGGGCCGGTCAAGCAGGAACGCCGGCGCGGAGCGTCCCTTGGGGAAGGCCGGCATGCCGTCGGGACGGCCACCCCAGATGAGCCAGCGCCGCACTCCGGCCTGGTCGATGTAGGGGTCGAGCCAGCGGTGCCGCACCGCACCACGTCGGCGGAGCTGCTCCAAGATCCCCCGCACGAACGCGACGTACCTCGCCTCGCCAGGCAGTGCGGCCGGCGCGAGCAGATCCTCGTTCTCCTGACGCATCTGCTCATGCAGACTCCGGGCCAGAGCGGCGACCCTCGCGGGGTCCTCCAGCAGCACTTCGGCAGCGGCCGTGCGGGTCAGCTCCAGGGTGCGGCCCTGCCGGGAGTGCAGCCCGAATTCCAGCACCGTCGCGAACGCCAGCCGCTCGCCGATCAGGTCCCACGCCTCCCGCGACCCGCTGCCCCCGCTGGAGAGCAGACTGTGGATTCCCGGCCGGTCGTACAGGTCGGGCGGGACGACCGCGACGAGGTTTCCGGGCTCCCCGGCGACATCGATGAGCGATCCGATGAGGTCGTTCAGCGTGCTCGGTTCCTCCTCCGACAGCTGCGAGGCGAGCAGGGAACGGAGCGAGAACTGGTAGGAGCGGTTGGCGACGAACCCCGCCCGGTGCGCGGCGTCCTGGGTGGAGTCGTTGAACAGCAGCGTCTTGCGTTGCTCCGGTTCCAGGTAGCCGCCGGTGAACAGCTGCGTGATCGCCACCGAACATAGGGTGGCGATGCCCGCACCCAGGAACAGAGTGCCGTTGTCCTCCTGGCAGGCCGGGCACCGCTCGTCCCTCGCGGCCTGGTCGTTCATCAGGTCCGCGAAAACGAAGACGCCACCGTCGATACCTGCGTCCTCGGCCTCCAGGTCCCTGGCGGACAGCGGACGCAGACGGCTCCCGCCGAGGTCCAGCACCGCCACCCCCGCGCCGGAGGCCGATCCGGCCGTGAGCTGCGACCGCGCCTCCTCCACAGTGGCCGCGATGAGGGGCCGTAGCCGGGCCCGCTCGGTCGCCGACGCCCGGTAGACCCGCTCCGGCGAGACGACCAGCTCGGCGGGGTTCTTCAGCGGCGAGACCGCCGCCCAGCCGGACCTGCCGCAGTGCCGGCAGTGCACAGCAGGCAGATACGTGTGAGACAGCAGTGCGGGCGTGTCGGGGCCACCCGTGACCTGCGTCGTCCTGGCCATGTCGCCGTACCAGGCGAAGATCGGCTCAGGGGTCACCGCCCGCAGCAGCCGGGAGACTGCCCTGACCCACAAGTGACTCTCGATGTGCAGAAACGGGCTGTCGTCCTTACCCCGGGCATGAGCGAGCAGGCCGACGAACCGGGCGAGCGCGTCCGCGGCCAGTCCGGGATCCTTGCGCAACGCGTTGTCCCAGCCATAGGCACCATCGCGGGGAAGCGGGCCGAGCATCTCCGCCGGAGTCAGCGGCCCACCGTCCAGCACCTTGAGCACCGCCCGCGTGAACAGGTGGCTGCGAAGCGCCTCGCCGAGCTGCTCCTGGTCCAGCGGACGGTAGTCCGAGTCCGGCCCTCTCCGAAGGAGAAGCTCGGCGATCTTCTCGATCGCCGACGGGTCAGCGATCGGATCGGGCAACGCCGCGAGTTCCTGGGGGCTGGGCACAGGTAGCCGGTAGTCGATCTCCCCCATGAACTCGTCGACACCCAGCCGGTCCTCTACAACGACGGACGCCGCCGGGAACGGCACCCCGAAGACCTGCTCTGCGACCATGCGGATCTCCGCGCTGTCGCCGCCTTCACCGAGAGTGGCCGAGGTGGCGACCGGGCAGATGCCGCCCATCGGATTACCCGGCCGGGCCTGGCCGACCGCGGCGGCCAAGCGCCGCAGCAGCATCGCCACGTCGGTGCCCTGCGCTCCGTCGTAGCTGTGGAACTCGTCCACCACGACGTAAGCAAGATCGCAGCCCTCCCACAGCTCCAGGTCCTCGGAGCGCTGCAACAACAGGTCCAGCATCTTGTAGTTGGTGATGAGCAGGTCAGGCCGTTCCCGCCGGATGTCGGCCCGGTCGGTCAGCACATTGCCGAACCCCTTGGCAGGGGTATCACCGATATACAGTCCGGCCTTCACCCCTGCCAGCCCCGCGTCGGCCAGGTAACGGTCGATCCGCTCGGCCTGGTCGGTGGCGAGGGCGTTCATCGGGTAGAGCAGCACGGCCTTGACACCGGGCTTGCCCATCCGCTTGCAGTGATCGAGCACCGGGATTAGGAACGACTCGGTCTTACCAGAACCGGTACCCGTCGTGATCAGCGTCGGCTCGGCCGCGCCCTGCAGCGTGCTGAGTCGTTTGAACGCCTCCGCCTGGTGCCGGTACGGGCTGGGCAGACTCGCGGGCGCCCACCCGAGGCACTCCCGCCAACCCGCCTCGGCCTGCTGGAACGGCGTGCGGATCCGCAAGAAGGGACCGCGGAAGATGCCCTGCTCCGGGTCGTTGAGAAATTGCCCGAGCGCCTCCCTGACCGGCCTCTCAGCGAGCGCGAACGTGGTCGACAGGTAATGGGTCAGGCTCCGCCGCAGCCCCTCCGCCGTCAGCGTCGGCTTCACTTCCCACCCCCCCGTACGGCTTGCGCCTCCCGCGCGGCACGCAGCCGCTCGGCAAAGGCGGCGTACGCCTGCCGGTACTCACCTTCCCGGTCAGCCTTGTAGAACGGCGCCGAGTATCCCTCCGGCGGCGAGACCTTCCCCGGATCGGCCAGGTGCCTCATGAGCTGCTCGAAATGCCCCTTCGTCTGGCCGTGACCGTAAGCGTTGAAATTTTCCGCGATCTTCCGGTCGTTCGCGTCGAACCACATGGCACCCTCGTAAGTGATCATGTGGGGGAACCTGGAACGGTAAGCTGCGGAAAGTTCATCGGCATCCATGTGCAGCATCAACGCGACCAGCGCGTCGATTTCCACCAGGGCGGCGCGCCGCGCCCGCTCCGTCCGAAGCGGCGTTGCCGCCGACCATACGGGGCCGACCCCACCAAGTGGCTCCAGCCCAGGCCAGCCGCAAGCCCAACGCTCTGCTCGCCAGACGTCGGTGTGGAGCTCGCCCCACAGGTCGGCGTACGCGTCGGTCAAGCAGTTCAGCCGCATGACCCGGAGCAGCAGGGCCTCCGCCAGAGGGTGTTCCGGATCGGGAGCGGGCAGTGTCCGCGCCCCCGTCACGTCAAGATGCCCTCGTCCGGTGACCCTGAGCAAATAGTCAAGCGGCAACCCGGACCAGAACCCGGCGAGCAGAGTGGTCTCCCGATTGGTGGCGAGAGCCGCGCTCCGGACGAGATGGATATGAGCCGGCCCGGGCGGGATAAGGACGGGGAAAAGGCTCCGCTCGGTGCTGTTGGGGATCATCTCCCGCCAGGCGAGCCGATAGAACTCCGTGTACCGGCGGGTGGCCAGCGCGCGTAGCCGGATCTCAATCTCCCCGTCGGAAACCGCCTCTGGGGAGACCTTCTTGCTGGTCGCGAGTGATTCCCGGATCTCGGCGATCAGGTCAATGTCGGCTCGCAACTCCGCCAGCTTGCGATGGTCGAGCCAGCGGTCCTGGGCCTGCTGGTAACGGTCAATGTCGGTCGCTCGTTGGTAGTCGGTCGTGGGCACCGCATCAGAGGGAAGCGTGGCCACGTTCACGACAGGGTCGTTCCGGCCCATCCGCGGAGGCTGCTTGGCGAACGGAGTGGCGAGGGTGAACTGGGGGCCGCGCAGGATCACCTCCGACCAGTCCCGTGGAGCACCCGCCCGCCATTCGATTAGCCCGTCCTTCTTGGCGTTGGTCTCGTTGTAACCGATGCTGATCCGTGGGTCGAATGCACCAAGCCGACGCTTCACCTGAGAAAGAGCGGCGATGGCGCCCTGCTCCGCACTGGTCACCGGGTAGAGCAACTTCGTCTCCGCGGCCGGGACGCCTGTCTCCCCGGTCAGCAGCTGCCATTCGGTCAGGACGTCCTCGTTCACTTCGATGAGCCGGTCCCGGTGCGGGCGCAGGTCCCAGTATCCGTTGAACTTGATGCCCGGCCGCTCTCCCATACCGTCATGGTCGAACGACCCCATCAATGCGGCCACGTCATACAGCCAGCTCACATGGGTGAAGCCGATCTCTTTCACAGCTCCGTAGATCTGGACGGCATACTCGACGTTCCAGTCCACATCCGCGAAGATCAGTCGCCGGTTGTGGAAGTGGGCGTGCATCCGAAGATGCCGGTAGGCCGCGGCACGGAGCCTCCCTTCCTGAGCCCCGACCATGTGACTGTCGGGGTGGAGCAGGCCGGCGATGCCGGAGGGCCCGAGACTCCGCCAGGCCCGGACCATGAAGGCCCTATACAGATTGGGACGCGTGCCCGCAAGCAGATCGTGCGTCGCGACGGAGCCGAGGAATTCGACCGCGCCAACGTTGCTGGCCAGCTCCGTCAGAAAAAACGCCCGGTCCGATTCAGCCGCGAGCAACGCCTCCTTCCTCGCCTGCCACTCCGCCACCGGGGGCTTGTCCGCCAGCATGAACCAGGGATCGAGCTCGGCGAGGACGGCGCCCTCCTCCCAGTTGAGTCGCACCCACGGGGGGTTGCCAATCTGGAGGTCGAAGCCTCCGTGCTTGAAGACGTGGGCGAACTCGACTTCCCAGTGGAAGAAGCCCTGGGCCTTGGCGATGTCCTCGGCGATGTCGAGCCAGGGGAAGCGGTCCTTGATACGGGTCGGCGGGTCCATGAACATCTCGTCCTGGACCTGGTCCTCGTGCTGAGCTAGTTCGCCGAGGTCGTCGATCTCCTCGGGAGCCAACCCCTTCTCCAGGTCCGCTCGGCCGAGGACGGCCTCGGCGAAGTCGAGCCAGTCGTCCAGGTCGGCGAGCGGGATCGTCGGGCGGACCCCGGCGAGGTGATCCACTGGCTTCGACTGCGACTTGGCTGCGGCCTTTGGGCCACCGGCCGCGAGCGTCAGCTGCTTGAGGCCGCCTCCGAACAGCGAGTCCTGCTCCCACGCTTCGGGGAAGCCGGCGTTATCCCCTCCAAATCCGCTCAGGACCGATCGCTCCGGCTGCTCGCGGTCGCGGGACCCGTACGGAGCGGGAAGTGCGGTGGTGAGGGCTTGGAGGCGGGTGTAGATCTCGGCGGAGCCGTCTAGGAGGTCGGCCTTGTCCACGGGCCAGAACCAGAGGGCGCACCAGGCGTCCATGACGGTCTTGAGCCGCCAGTAGGGTGCGCCGACCAAGTGAAGATCCCGGAGAATGTCCGCACGGTCGTACGCCTTGGCCGGCTGTGGCAGATCATCGGCGCCGTAGACGTCGATGCGGCGGCTGATCTCTCGTTCGGAGATCTCCAGGCGCTGCTGGACGAGCCGCCAGAGGTACTCGGCGCGCTGCGCGAGTTCCTGCAGCCGCTGGATCTGGCTCCGCCGCTGCCCGGCTTTCTTTTTGCCGGTCGGGGGCTGGCGAATCTGTTTACGCCAGGCGGCGAGTTTCGCGGTGTCCTGTGAAGCGAGCTGCCGGGCTTCCTTCTCCCCCGCGACAGCGCCCCAGCCGTGCGCGGGGAGCAGGAAGTGGTGGATCTTCTCCGGCGGCAACGTGCCTGTGGAGAACGGGGCGTCCTCCGGCGCCTGGGTGAGCCAGGCGGCCTTGGCCAACTGGGCTGTGCCATACACGCGGCGGCCCGCGCCGATGAGGGAGTTGCCGCGGCGCAGGTGCAGGCCGAACCAGGGGGCCTGCAGTCCGGAATGCATGACGTTCAGCCACAGCGAGACCTCGGCCAACTCGACGGCGGTGTCGTTGAGGTCGACGCCGTAGGAGTTGTGCAGCGCGATGTATGCCTTGACCTTCTGCAGCTCCTCGGGGTACTTGTCGTCGTCGAACTTCGGCGCGTCCGGCTCGGTTCTCCTTCGGCGGAGGTATTCGGCGGCGACCTGGTTGATGGCCTCGTTGAGGAACGCACCAGAGCCAAGGGCCGGCTCGCAGATCCGCCAGTTGAGCAGCTCACGGGCCGGAGTGGTCACCCCCTCCTGGTCAAGGCGGTACTTGAGTGCGAGCTGGACGGTGACCTCGGTCAGCGACTGCGGCGTGTAATAGGAGGCGCTGGTCTGCCGGTCCCGCCCCGCGAGACGGTACACGAACCCGCCCGGCTCTTTGACGACGCGCTGCATCACTCCGGTCTCTGGGTGCGGCCGCTTGACGAAGACCTCGTCGGCGTACTGGGCGACCTTCGACTCGGGAACCATCCACGAACCATCCTTGGGATCGCCCTTCGCGACCTCGTAAAGGCGTTCCTTGGCGATGAAGCCCGTGTAGGACATCAGGCCCTCATACACCGCGCCGAGCTGGTTGATTCCGAGCTGCGCGTAGGAGATGAACCCCCCGCGTTCCTTCTTCCGCGCCTTGCGGAGCATGAGCCTGCGCAGGACTTCATGCAGGGTCGCGTTGCGAAGACGGGTGTCCACGACGATGCCCGACCCTGAACCAGGCGTGCCTCGGCGGCCGATCAAGCTGATCTTCCCTGCGTCGAACAGCTCCGAGCGAAGCGCCTCGAAGCGCAGCCCCTCACCATCGGATCGCTTCCCATCGGCTCGCACGACTTCGCGCGGTTGGTGGCCCTGGTTGACCATGCGGAAGAGCAGGTCCAGCGACTCATACAGGTGGAAGCCGTGGGCTGCCTCTCCGACGAGGTCGCGGACCACCAGGTCACCCAGGCGGGCCAGGCCATACCCCTCGACGTAGGCCTCGTCATCGACAGGGAGGATCTTCAGCTCGGGCCGGGCCTCGGCGTAGAGCAGGAAAAGAATCCGGTACAGGTAGCGCAGCGACTCGTGGGTCAGCTGCCCGGGGTCGATGAACTCCTCGGGACGCACATCGGCCTGGCGAAACCTGGCCAGCACCTCGTCGGCGATGAGTTCGACCGAGATACGGAGCCCCTCGCGCAGTTCCTCGGACACGCCGACGGCGTGCTGCCGGGATCCGTCGACCAGCGCGGAGAGGGCTTCGGCGCCGCCCTCGGCGGGAGGCAGCAGTGTGTCCGCGCCGAACAGCGCGGCGATCATGTCGAGCTCGCCGCCGGGCTTGAGGTCGCCACGGCCGAAGGCGAGGTCCAGGCTGACGCCGAGATAGCGGCGCTCACCCCAGGTGTGGCGGTCGGCGAGGATCAGCACGCCGCCAGCGAGCATCAGCACATACCTTGGCGGCTGCTCGGCGGAGAACAGGAACGAGGCGAGGTCCGCTCCGGTGTCGATCGACTCCCGGGTGTCCAGCCGGACCGGGGTGAGGAGTCTGCCCGCGGTCGCCTGGTCCATGGCGGCATCGACGGTCGCCGCCCAGCCACACTCGACGGCGATCACACTCTGGTCCGCGTACGCCACGGGAACCTGACAGGTCCTACCGGAGTTGACCACTTCGATCTCTCGCGGCTGCGCTCGGAAGCCAAGCGCGCCGAGCACGGCGATGTGCAGTTCGTGCAGTTTCTTATCACGCTCGGCCCGTTCGGCCTCGGCGGGCGGGTCGTCGTCGGGGCGGGAGCCGTACTCGATGAAGAAACCACGGTCGTCGAAGAAACCCCGCTCCCCCCTGGCAGGGCGGCGCAGGGCGCGAAGGCCGAGCCGCGGCGTTCTGCGGCCTGCCTTCTCCTCATCGGCCCAACGGGCCAGGACGCCGCGCTTCAGCTCACCGGCCAGGATCTCGGCCAGGTAGTGACTGGAGAAGTACTCGCCACGGTTGACCAGGGAGTCGAAAGCCATCAGCGGCCCTTCCCTGCGAGCACGGCCAGCACCCTGATGAGCGGTTCACCCGTGGTCATCAAGCTGTTCACCAGCTCCTCCTGCCTGGTCGCGGTCTCCACAACGGCATCCTTGTCCCGGCCTCTCGGCAGACCGGGGAGACTGTCCTGCTGCCATTTCGCCAGTCGGCTCCGGTAGTCCTCCAGCGGCACCGCGACCTCCGCGTCCCACCCGGCCCGTTGCTCCTCCACATGATCACGGGCCGCCTGCACCGCGCTGCCGACGAGCGTCTGGAGGTGGGCCAGGTCGACCGTCTCGTTCGTGTTGCTGAGGCGCGGTCCGACACCGGCTCGTTCGAGCGTCTCGAACATGTCCCGCACGACCGGAGCGCCGGGCAGGCCGGTTACGGCCATCCAGGCCACGACGGTGGGCTTGCCGTGGGCGTTGGAGTAGATGCCCTGGACCAGGAAGACCGGGTCGCCCACCTCCGCGACGATCACCGGCGCCTGCTGGCGGCCCAGCCGTACGAGAACCTTGTCGACCAGCCATTCGACGACCGGATGGATGTCGCTGAGGTAGGCGATGTCCGGCCAGATGGTGTTCTCGTCGTTGCGGGCGAGGTCGAGCCGCTCCTGGGCGGTCTCGCGGTCGAAGGTGAGCCGGAGTTGCTCCCGGATGTTCCGTTCCTTGAGGTAGGACGGAGGAAGCAGCGAGAGCCGGTGCCACAGGTCCGTCGGCGGGGTGAACTGGAACATGTCCGCGTCCCGTTCCAGGTTCAGGCCGTGATCGCCGTATACCTCGCGGATGGCCTCCTCGACGAAGTCACGGGTCTGTGCGAAGAGGCTCGGGATCTTCGCCCGGGCGGGGGCTTCGATGGCCGGCGCGACGTTCTCCCCCATCAACGCGGCCCAGCCCTCGTCCTGCGGCGCCGACTCGTCCAAGGACTGATCCACGGTTTTCCCCGCGAGCAGGTCCTGGATGAGTCTGCGCTCCTCCTTGTCCGCCCGGTAGAGGCCGGTGACCGACTCCGCGCTGCCCAGGCTGGCATTCGCCGTCGCCTCCCGCTCCAGGAGCCGCGTCGAGACGGTGTTGTCGTCCTTCGCACCGCTCTGGGAGGTGAGCATGAGCGCGTGGAACTGCGGCTGCTCACGCTGGCCGTACCGGTCGATGCGGCCGTTGCGCTGCTCGATCCGGATGAGGCTCCACGGCAGGTCGTAGTGGATGAGATGGTGGCACTGCTTGTGCAGATTGACGCCCTCGGACGCGACGTCGCCCGTGAACAGCAGACGCACCGGGCTGCCGCCACGGCCGAATTCGTTGATGATCTCCATCTGCTCGATGTCGGAGCACGTGCCGTCCATCCGCCGGACGGCGCTGCCGTCGGTGAACTCGAGCAGGGGCGGCACGACCTCGGCGAGCCATTTCAGCGTGGCGATCCGCTCGGAGAAGACGACCACCCGGCGGTCGCTGCGCGGGCCGACTCCGATCTCCCTGAGCAGTGTCACCAACCGGGCCAATTTGGCGGAGTCATGGTCGGTCATCGCGCCGACGAGCTCACCGAGGCGCGCCAAAGCGTCCCACTCCGGTCTGAGACTGGGCGCGATCTTCGCGCCCAGACGCTGAACCGCTTCCCGCTCGCCCCGGAGGTCGACGCTGCCCTTCTCTCCCACAAGTCGGCCCAGCGTCTCCCGCTCCTGTTTCAGGCCTGTCTGCTCGCTCATCGTGTGCAGCCGGGTAATGACTGTCGCGGCGAGCGCCCGATGGGAGGAAAGAAACGACTTGAACAAGGTGTAAGGAAACAGCCGCCTTTTGTGATCGACCAGGCTCTCACCGGCGAGCCAGACCCTCGAGAGTTCCGCGAGAATCGTCTCCTCGGCGGGGGTCGCCGGGCAGTAGACAGGGACCGAGGGCCCACGGTTGGCCCACTCCTTGCCGACGGCGTTCCGGACCTCCGGGCTGATCTTCGTGCGCCGGATGTAAAGATGCGCGATCTGCTCGGCCGAGTAGGTGTCCTTGTCGGCGATGGCCGCCGGGTCGAGGAGATTGATCAGTTCGGCGAAGGACTTCCTGTCACCGTTGTGCGGGGTGGCACTTGCCAGGATGAGCGCGTCGGCCCGCGGCGCGAGCACCTTGGCCAACTGGTTGCGCAGGCTGGCCTCCCCGATCAGATTGTGCGACTCATCGATCACCACGGCATCCCACTGGATGCTCTCCAGGTGGTGTTTGTACATGTCGCGGTTCTTCAGGGTGTCGATCGAGATGATGACCCGCTTGTAGTACGTGAAGGGGTTACGGCCCGAGGGGATGCGCTGCTGGATCCGCGAGATCCCCACCGAGTCCAGCCGGACCAGCGGGATGGAGAACCGAGTCCACAGCTCGTGCTGGAACTGCTCCAGCACGTGCTGTGGAGTTACCACGAGGATGCGATCTCCCCGGCCTCGGCGGATGAGCTCGGCCAGGAGCAGCCCTATCTCCAGAGTCTTGCCCAAGCCGACGACATCGGCGATCAGGATCCTTGGCCTCAGGCCGCGCAGGGCGAGCTCAGCGGGGCGCTGCTGGTAGATCTTCGCGTCCATCAGGAAGGCGTCAGGCAGCGCGAGACCCCGCTCAGACTGGGGTAACGGCGTCTTGCGGATCACCGCTTCCAGGAAGAGCCGGCTCCGCCTGAACCGGGAGCTGGGGTCGGCCACCAGGATGGTCTTCTCGGGCCGGAGCAAGCTGACCGGCTCCAGCTGAGTGAAGAACGTGGCCTGCTCATCTTGGACGAAAGGCGAGATGCCAACGGCCTTGATTTTCGAGTGGAGGATCTGCCGCCCGTCCACCTCCTCGATGCCGATCGTCTCGGAGTTGTGGACCAGCCACTCCTCGTCCCGCGCGAGAATCCGCGCCCCCGGCGCGAAGGCGGTCTCGTCCCGAACGGCCCCATCCTGGGTGGTCACGCCATCCCCTTCACTTGCCAAGTTTTCCGTGCTTCCAGCGCCGTCGTCGTTCCCTGGCCCGTCACAGGTTCGCGGCCGGTCACAGGGACGGCTGACGTGCATACGACCGGCGGAGCCGATCAGAGAGCCATCCGATCGGCCCCGGCGAGCCCTGGGACCCGGCGAATTGGGACGGAGGCGCGACAAGCTCAGTCGGCGCCTCCGCCTCCTGAGGGAAGACAACCTCCGGCCCTGGACCCTTGACGCAGAAAGTCGCCGTCGACAGACCGGTACGCGCCTCGGCGACCGTGATCCCGCTCTCGATCGCGATACCAACGAGACGATCGGTCACCTCGGCCAGCGACGGACGATCGGCAGGGGCGAACGCCAACATGGCCTCCAACAACTCCTTCAGCGGCCCATCCGCTCCAGACAGATCCGGGGCGATGTCCTCATGCCCGATCCGGTAGATCAGCACCCGCACGTCATCGGCGCGGAAGGGATAGTGCCCGGTCAGCGCATAGAGCAGAGTAGCGGCCAGTGTGTAGACGTCGGTCGCGACCGTGAGCTCTTCGATTCTGGCCTGCTCCGGTGCCATGCAGACCGGCGTCCCGATCGGGACGCCGGATTCGGTGATCACCTGCATTCGCTCGGCCAGCACAGCGAGGCCGAAGTCGATCAGCTTCGGGCCGCCCTCACCCAGGATGATGTTGTGCGGCTTGAGGTCACGGTGCAGCAGCCCCTCCGCATGGATCGTCGCCAGCCCTTCGGCCAGGGTCGCCCCGAGGATCGCCACCAGGTGCGGCGCGAGAGTTCCCCGCACCCTGACGTGGGTGTCGAGCGTCTCGCCCGGGACGAATTCGACTGCGAGCCATGGCGGCTCCGCCAGGGCGTCGGCCTTCTCCAGGGATGCGATGCGGGACCCGTACACGGCCTTGAGCGCCTTGACCTCTCCTGCGAACCGCTGCCGGATGTCCTGACGATCAAGGAGGCCCTCCCGGATCACCTTGACGGCGACCCGCTGACCCGCCGGCGACACCCCGAGGAACACCACACCCATCCCACCCTGCCCCAGACGACCCTCCAGACGAAACCCCCCGATCTCGCGCGGATCGGGGTCACGCAGCGGATCCATCAGCGCCTGCCTGTCGTCGGGAAGATCGGGACGTACAGATGTGACGTTTGATACTTACCCGGGGATGACCAGGAAGCGTTAGACAATTCCCGGAACCAGCTAGGAAGCCGCTCGGCTTTCGCTAAGGGCTTGCTTGAGGATAGCCGTGGCGGTGTGGGCGGATGCTGTGAGTTCCTTGAGGAGGTGCGGTGAGATGGAGCCTTGACCGAGTGCGGCACGTTAGGCTGTTGCGAGGGGTTGTTCCGCCTGAGCTGGTGTGGTGGAGGTTCGGAAAGGCGCATGGTTCAGCACCTCCTGGTAGGCATAGGCGTCTCCGGATTGCGCGGCTACTTGGATGAGGGCGCCTGGGAGATCCGCCGGTTCGTGGTTCAGGGCAAGGGCGAGGTCGACGGCGGTGAGGCCGAGCCGGATGCGGAACAACGGTCGATCCGTTCCTCGGCTTCGGTGGGAAGGTGGCCGGCCTGGAGGCGCTGGAGATGGCGATGTGGCAGCGCGACCGCGGCCAGCCGGCAGGGGCCCGGCGATCGCAACGGGACAGCTTGATCCATCACTCGGACAGGGGCTGCCAACTTGGGTTCAAGGAGTCGTCGCAACAGTGCTGTTCAGCAGTGAGTTTGGATGCTCGTTGAGGGCTTCTGCCGGTGTCTTCCACCCGAGGGTCTTTCGGGGCCTGGTGTTGAGTGCGAGCGCGACGGCCGCCAGCTGTTCGGCATCCCATCGTGACAGGTCGGTGCCTTTGGGGAAGTACTGGCGCAGTAGGCCGTTGATGCTTCTATGTCAAGCGAGGGGGTGGTGGCGGGCGATGTGGTGGTGCCAGGTCGCTTGGTCGGTGGTCATGGCGTGGTAGATGACGTCGATGAGGTGGCGTTGGAGGATGCGTCGTGCTCCTCGTTTGCCTTTGGCGGGTTCGTGCCGGGCCAGGAGCTTTTGGGCGGCGGGGTGGAAGCGTTTCTGGACGATGGCTGCGGTGTAGACAACACTGTTGAGGCGGCGGTTGCCGCCTCGATGCAGGCGGTGACGTTCCTGGTCTGAGGAGTAGACGGGGATCGGTGCGCAGCCGGTGTAGCGGGCGAGCTTGGCTGAGCTGGAGAAGCGGGTGATGTCTCCGATCTGGGAGATCAGGACCGCCGCGGAATTATGACTGATGCCGGTGATCTCCAGCAGGGCCGGGGCCAGCGGACTGACGATCTGTTTGATGGTGGTGTCGAGGTCGCGGACGCGCTGGTTGGCTCCGGAGATCTCGGAGGTCATCGCCAGGAGGACGCGGCGGACGTGGGCGCCCAATTGGGCGGTGTTCAGCAGGGAGGTCAGCGAGTCCAGGCTCTTGGGGCGGGTGAGGTCGCCTGGGGTGTGGTCGAGCCAGACGTGGAACTGGGCCTTGAGCTGGTTGATCAGCATGGTGCGGCGTTTGATGAGGTCGGTGCGGTAGTCGACCAGGACGCGCAGTTCACGGATGTGCTCATCGATGCGGTGCCGGGCCAGATCGGGGGTGGCGATGGCTGCGTGGGCGGCCGCGACCGCGTCGACGGGGTCGGATTTGGCGCCGGTGGCGGCGTGGAGTTTGCGGTGGGCGGCGGTCAGGCGGGTGGGAACCCAGACCACCTCGTGGCCGGCGAGCAACAGTCCGTCGGCCAGGCGGCGGGCGAAGCCGCGGCCGTCCTCGATGGCCCAGGTGACGGCAGAGCCATCGGTGATCGTCCGGGCCCAGTCGAGAAGCATGGTCATCAGCAGCGCGTCGTTCTTCACCGTGAGCGGCTTGCCGATGCGTCGGCCGTCGGAGCCGACGGCCACCGCGACGTGCACGTGCTTGTGCGGGTCGATCCCCACTGTCACCATCGAAACGTCCTGTTCCCTGCTGTCGTAGTTGACGAAGACAGAGGCGAGAGCCCAGGTAGGGGGACAGACCTATTGCGAGTTGACGGCTCAGCAGGCTTCTATCAAGTCACTCCCCGCCAGGACTCTCGCCCTGCGGGCCGCTGTGGACATATCAACGGAAAGCCTTCCGGCACGTGTTTTCCGAGTCACCCAACGACCCAACGTCGAGCCTCTCCCGTCGGAGCAGCCCCACACACCCCACCCTGCCCAATAGGTGTTTTCGTTGGTGCCGCGCTGCCAGGGGCTGTGGGGGTCGGCGAAATAGACCTGCACGCCGGTGTCGATGCGTAGTTGGGCATGCTGGGCCAGTTCCGTTCCCCGGTCCCAGGTCAGCGAGCGGCGCAGTTGCTGGGGGAACGCGGTGATCTGTTTGGTGATGGAGTCCCGCACGGCTTGGGCACCGCGGCCGGCCAGTGCCGGGCCGTTCCTCACCCGTTCGGCAGTGCCGTAGCCCTCCATCGGGGGCAGGTGCAACAGCAGGGTGAACCGGGTCGTGCGCTCCACCAGGGTGCCGATCGCCGAGCTGCCGGTGCCGATGACGAGGTCGCCTTCCCAATGGCCTGGGACGGCACGGTCCTCCACCTCGGCAGGCCGCCGGCTGATCACCACGTCCGGGGTGTCATGGCCGCCGGCCTGACGCCTGCTGCGAGCGCGGGGACACGCAGTGCACGGCCGGTGCGCAGGCAGGCGACCATCTCGCGGTTGAGCGCTCCGCGGCCCTGGATAAACCGGGCCTGGTAGATCGCCTCGTGCGAGATGCGCATGGACTCATCATCGGGGAAGTCCACCTTGAGCCGGTGGGAGATCTGCTCAGGACTCCATGACAGCGCCCACAAACGGTCCTGACGCCGGGGCTTGTTGCGGCCCTTCCAGACCGAGGCCCGCGGACCGGCTACCGGTTTACCGGCCGGCCCCCGGAGCTGACCCGACAGCCGGGCCTGCACGTACTCCCGCAGCCGGGCATCGGCCACCAGTTTCGGCGTCTTTGGGCGTCGCGCCATCAACTCGGCCTTCCACTGCGCGACCGATGCCCGGTAACCCAGGCGGCCACCTCGCGTGGCGGCATTACGCCGCAGTTCCCGCGAGATGGTCGAGGGCGACCGGCCCAGCCAGCGCGCGATCTCACGAACTCCCTTGTGCTGGGCCCTGAGCAGGGCGATCTCCTCCCGCTCGGTGAACGACAGATACCTGCCCGATGGCGCACTGAGCTCGATCAACGGCATGCCGCCACCCTCGCGGAACCACCGAGATCCCACCGTCTGCCCTGGAAGGGGAAGTTGACTGACCATCTGGGCTACGACAAGGACCAGCGCTCCGGCGGTGAGACGGCCAACAGCCGTAACGGCTTCGAAGGCCGTCTGACCCCAACCAACGCTATCAAACAAGATCGGGAACCACCATTGACTGGCACACCTAAGTGATTGAGTACGGCTGAGGCCAGCCGACAGCGCTATCGTTTCAATATCATGCCCAAGAAGAAGATCGTCTCCGCAGAGGCGACCGGTGGCGCTGGAACGTTGTTCGAGTACCGCATCGCAGCGATAATGCTTACACACCTGTTGCGGGGGACACACCCTCCGGGACTGCCGGTTCCCATAGCCGCACTGGCCCTTCAACAGCGGGTCAGGGGTCATCTGCTCGATGACATCGTCGTCTACGGTAGACAGCTGCCCGTTGCCCTATATACAGAGTTCCAGGTCAAGACCTCCCTGACAGTGTCACCCAGGAACCACGATTTCATTGATGTAATAACACAAGCTCTCCATGTTCTCGACGAAAACGCCCAGGGGGTCGCGCTTGGAGATATCTGCTTAGGAATTGTAGCCAAGCCTAAAGGCGATCTGGAACAACTCTCCAAGTTAGCCAGCCGAGCAGCAGCCCATGCTAGCGAACGCACCTTTTTCGAATCTTCAGTCAAAGGAGCTTTCGCCGAGAAGTACCGGGAACGACTGAACAAGATCCGCGATGCTGTCACAATTGCTCAAGCCAGGGGTGCACCAACTCTCGGTGGGGTCCATGCCGCCACCCACGCCTTCCTGCACAACCTTCATGTCTGGTGTCCTCTGGTCGAGGAAGGCGAAAGAGATCTCCAGGAAGCACTCGATCGTATAACGCCGATTGCGGAAAGCTTTGATGTCACATCTCGAAGCCTATTCGGTGACCTGGCCGACTTGGCAAAAACATGGGGACGGATGGCTGGAGTCGTCGACGCTGACACGGTACTGCGTCACCTTCGAAGACGTGGGCTGAAGCCGAGATCCGCAGAGGTCTCCTCCGCGTCTTCCCACGACATCGAGGTCGACGCCATTGTCCGCGGTCCTCTGGACTCTCTTGATCTGAGGGCGTCTGAGGTCGAGGCAAAACGCCTGCTCAAGGCTGGAGACAATCGAGCGGCCGTGCACTACGCCGAACTATCTGAGCGTCTACGATCGGCCAACTTCACACCTCATGCCGAACTGATGAAGAGGAGGGAAGCGGAGGCTCTGCGAGCTTGCGGGGAAGTAGAGGCCGCAGTTCGACTGAGCGTCAGCTTGGCTTGGGATCACCTCGATCGCGTCCAGCCTTGGGAGGCCGGCTTCGCACTGTTGGACAGGGCGGATCATGAAGGCAACAGGATATCATTCACACAGGAATCTCGACGTCTCCTCGATGTGGTGGACGCCGCCGTATGGGTTGCTAAGGGTAGTGATCTAGCGAGCTATGTGCCGAAATTCGATGCCCTCGCGACAGGAGATCACGATGAGCTCAGAGCGGCTGTATTTCTTTGCGAGGAAGCCATAGCCGATGGCCAGCCTAATCTGGTACTCGAACGACTCGACCCCTTGAGAGCGATCGTGGACAGGTCGGTGGCCCCAGGAGGCTCTCGCGTCAAAGAGCTCGCCGTTCGTGTCCGCATGTGTCTTGCCGACGCCACTGGTGAATGGGGAGATCTGGTGCGTGAGATGCACCGTCTCCTACCACGTCGCATGATCGCGTGGCTTTATGCTCGCAATGCTCGCTATCTTGCCCTATCTGGAGACGGACCCAACTCCCAGCATTTTTATCTCGAGGCAATCGAGCGTGCGTCGGCCGAGAAGATGTTCGACGAGGCGGCCGACTGGCTATATGCCCTGCGTACGGTGCGATTCTGGTTCGACACCAGTCATGATGATCCACAGCACTCGATCGCTCAAGCACTGCGACCGCACGCCAGACCAAGCACGCTCCCTGGGTCGCCACATGTTTCAGAACTCGCGCTGAGAGCCGCCCAGGACGACACCACTCCGGGAGAGGGTCTCCGGCAAGTTCAGCGCTGGCGGTGGCAAGCAGTCGTACGCGCGCAGATTACCAGTGAGCTCGAAGCAGAAAAAGTCTTAGGCTCCCTGCTCGAAAATCAGGGAGATGCCGTTCAAGCTACAGGCTGCTACATACGTTCAGGGGCGGCGAAACGTGCGGCGGCAGCCGCACGTTCGTTCCCGGAGCAACCCGCACACGTTCCCGCCGCCCCACACAACGCTGTGCCAACAAGCCGGGCCGCAGCATACGCGGCCAGCGCCACGGTCAGCGATCTCCTCAAGGATGACGATGCCCGATGGTGGGCGGATAAGGCATTGGACGAAATCTCGCTAGATCCGATTAGCTTCCCATCCATAGAACCATCGCCGTATGTGCACGCCTTCGATGTACTTCAGGCAGTTGCCGATGTCTTGAATGGCCGCCAAGCTGAACGCCTGCTTCAGCAGCTTGAGCTACTGCTATCGGAGCCGAGTGGATGGTTCAGAGGGATCGACAAACAAGTTGCCCATATCCTGATCTCTCTGGCTGAACTCGGTTACGAGCAGGCCATATCACTCCTCATCCCGCCATTGCTCACCGACGAGCGAATGGGTGAATTCATCTGGACCGACATTGCACGAGCGAAGAGGCACGCCGAACTACTAAGCCGCCTTCTAAGTCATTCTATATCGAAAAGCCTCCCCGCTTGCCTCGCGATCATCCGAGCCGGTGCCGACCCAGCCCCCACATTGGCTCTGGCGCGTACGGTTGTAGAACGCCAACTTTCTCCCACCGAACCGGGCGAGACGGATGGGAACTCCATACATTGGAACGCCCCAACTGATGCCACACTTGCGACTGTGCTCGACCAAGAAACCAAGAATGATTTCGCCGTCACCCTACTCGATCGAGCCCTCAACCAACGGAAATCTTATCGAAACCGAGACCGCGATATCCGCGCCCTGCACATCCTCAGTTCCCACGTCGACACCCAGACAAAGCGTCTATGTCTTTCACGCCTTCTGGACCTCGCCAGAGGGCGATACTGCGACCGCCCCGTCAAGCAACATGAGGAGAACACGCTGCCAATCATGGCTCTACGTTGTGCAGCTATGCTCGATCCAGATCCAGACCAATCTGCGGAAATCGAGCACATAGCCCTCACCACCCTGGGAGCGGAGGGCGTAAATGTTCAATGGCATATTGGTAAAGCAATTGCCCGCCTGCCAACCGCGCATTCGACACTGCACCCCCAACAATCCGCCACCCACCCATATCCAGCATTGCGAGCCCTCGCCGCTTACCGCTGGGGTGACAGTCCGGCACTACTTCCTCACGAAATAGCCCTACAGCTAGCTACCGACAAGAATCCCAGCGTGCGCCGGGAGCTGGCCACCGCCCTCATGAGGGCACCCATCTTAGATCCGGGCAGACTGGAAATTGTAGAGCTGCTACGATCCGACCCGCGCCGCAGCGTCCGGACTCGATTGTCACAAGAACCACTTATGTGACCGTTAAACGATCGAACCATAGCGTTGCCAGTGACACGTGCCAACTAATGGAGGACTCGGAGAACTGGTGACCGTAGGAGCGCCTGGAGATACCGCTAACACCGGTGGTAGACGTATGCCAGCCCAGCCGATGGTTCCCGCCCAATATTGACGACCTCGATGCCGAGCTACAGGAGCCAAGTAGTTGACCACCGCACACGGCCATGACCATACCGGCGACGCATTCGCCCACCTAGTGCTGAGATGATGGCGATCGCCTCGAATATTGCCGTCGACCAGCGCAGGTTCATTCTCTCGTCACCGCTTTACGCCAAGACTCCGAAGCCGCCAGAGTACGCCATGCCGCATACAGCTCAGGGATGGACCGTCATGTCGACGGTTCAAACTGTTGTGAACGTAACTATCCAACCTGCCCGCACGGACTCGCAGCCAAACGCCTTATTGCCAACTATTAGATCAGCCGCTCGGAATTAATACCTGACTTAGACGACTCTCCCTTGCGGGCACGGGGGTGAGCCCTCGTCCACGGAGGCGAGCGGTTCGGCCATTTCCGATGGAATCGTTGATGCCTGGTTGATCTTTTAGAGATTGGTATGGCGCCTCCTACCATGTCTACATGGAGATCAGCGCCTGCGATAAATACTATACGCAATATGAGCCTCACGCATGGTTTGCAGTGCCCGCGTACACCCCTTCGCCGGTTTCTCGATCGCGAGCTGTCAGCGGGGGTCCGGCGTTTGCGAGCGACCTACCGGGCTCAGCTACCGGCGGGGCCAGTGATTTTGCCGGGTGAAGGCGTGGGCGGCGAGGCCGGAACCGTAGGCACCGCGATCGACCAGCGGCTACGCCTGGCCTTTACCACAATCGACCCGGTCGACAGCGCAACCCGGTCCGGAATTTCCTTGCTGAAACTCACCGCCAACGACCTTGGCCCCCACCGCGCGTGGGAGACGATCGAGGTCGTGGGCAAGCAACTCGAAGAGCTCATGAACGCTGTGATCCCCGAGCTTTGCCCAGATAATCGGACCAGGCCGTTGATGTGCACTGATGAGGACGAAGAACGTCTAGCCCGGATGTTGATTGCGGCCGCATGGTATGCGCTCAACTGCCGCAGCTATATCGCCTTCCCCCTGACGCCATTGTGCAAGGCGGCGTTCGCCGATCCCGGCGGGTTCACTCTTACCCGGCTGCTGGCGCTCCCGCACCAGCACCTAGTTGATGACATCCTGGCGCAACTGCGCGCCGCCGAACGCGGACCACTCGACCGACTCCGCGCTGAGACCGATACCGCCGCATGCTTCTCCGGACCGACGTTTGATGGCAGCGCCCATCTGTCAGCTGACGCCGATCTGATCGTCGACGGGCTGCTGGTGGACTTCAAGAGCACCCGCAGAATTGAGAACTTCCCTCTGCCGGTGATCCTGCAGCTGCTCGGCTACACCCTGATGGACTTCAACGACCGATACCGCATCGACCGCGTCGCGGTGTACATGACCCGTGTCGGCTTGCTGGCCCCCTGGACGGTCGAGGATTACCTCGCACTGCTCGGCGCCCGCCGGCGCAACCTCACTGAGTTGCGCGCCGCGTTCGAGATGCTGCTGAGCTACCGCGGGTGCCGCGCCGACCGTGACCCGCTACCCGCCGAACTACCCGGGGTTGAGGCGCTACTGGCCGATCTGGCGCCCGTCATCCCCGAAGGGTGCTGCCGGGTATGCGCTCAGCGGCTCATCCACCCCATGATCACCGCGACACGTCCTCGCCTGTACTGCTCACCGTTCTGTGGCAGTCGATCATCCAGCCTTCGCTATCACGGTTGGCTCTAGGCACCTGTGACTGTGGTGATGGCTTGCAGGCTCATCACCACCGCACCAGGCCTCCCATGGAACTCCGACCGTCCGCCACAGAGGATACCGGAGAGCGTCTGCCTCCTCCCTGTAATCAACGACAAAGGGATAGCAACTCCCTCATCGCGGCGCTCGCCGGGACACTGGGTTAGGTCGCTGATCGCCCTAGGGGACAGCGTCCGACACATACATGCCTTCAGCGTATTCACGACAATTGTTCCCCCTGACCGGATTGTAGTGTAGATCGCCTGGCTGTGGTGCTCATCCTCCCGTGGTCAACAGAGCCAGCGATATACCTGGTCAGGGGGCCAGGCTTCCAGCAGGGTTCTCCGTGCCGGGAACGAGGTCGGCGATTCTGCGGGTGCCACTGATGTCTTCCATTGCCTCGACGTCTGATTCTGTGATCTTGCCGCGCAGACTGGAGCCGACATGCCACCGATTGGTCAGCCAGCCATGCCTGCCAGCGACTATCGCCGGGCCGATGCCCAACCGCGTCGAGAGCATCAGTAGTTGCTCTCTCGTCGTGGCCCGGGCAATGGAGGCGGAGGCGTCCGCAGGGTAGAGAACGCCTTCAGCGAAGGAGTCGGCCTCCTGCTCCGCCGGGTCCTTTTCAGATCGCTCGCCCTCGAGATCGAGCAAGGTCGTCCGCTTGGGATGGAGCAAGATGTGCCCGATCTCGTGGATAAGGCTGAACCAGAAAACGTCGGGCTTGTGGTGCCGTTCGGTGACGCCGATCAGGGGCTGACCCGCCGTGAGCCACCAGGTCGCGGCGGACAACCGGGATCCGTCCACCTGCCGCACGAAGACCAGCCTTACCCCCGCCTCCGCCAGGGCGTTGCGGGCCACGGTGAAGCCGTCCACGATGCTCAGGTTTGTCATCGCGGGTAGTTGTTTCGTGAGGGCACGCAGTGCGCCGATCTTGAATGGGGCGGCCTCCTGCGCGTGGCCGGCTAGGTCGAGCAAACGCAGCCACAGTGCGGTGTTCTGCTCGACGACGTCGAAAGCCTGGCTCCTTCTGAAGGAGACCCGCGGTCGTTGCCAGGTCTGCTCGAACGCCGCGGGGTTCGCGACGCCAAAGAACTTCAGCACCTTTTCGGCAGCGGACTCCTTGGCCTCCTTGGGGGCGATGATTCCGTGGCGAAGGAGCGTTGGCCGGTCGAACCCCTTGAACCACTCCGCGTAGTCCAGCAGTTGGCTGACGGCTTTTTGCCTGCTGACGTGAGCCTGGTAGTCGGCGTCCGCACGCAGCCAGAACAGCGCGTCCAGGCCAAGAGCGCGTTCGAGCACCTGAGCGACTTCACCGGAGATACCGATGCTCTCCTTGACGATCTGGTTGATGTGCTTCGGGGTAAGGCCGGTGCGGTCGGCGAGGTCCGCCTGCTTGATGCCCCGCTCGTCGAGGATCGCCTGAAGGATCGCTCCAGGATGGAGCGACCAGTCCGGCGCGAACTCCGGTGTGCCTGGCGGAGTTGTCATCCCGCCACTTTCCGCAGCGCGGGCTGTCCGCCGACGAACAGCTCGGCGATCTCCAGCCTGGAGACGCCGTCCGGGACGAGGTGAGGGCTCAGCACCTCCGCGTCGTTCTCCCCCTTAGCCACGGCACTGAGGATGACGGCCTTGTAGGACAGCATGATCCGGCTGGACGCCTCGGCGGTTCTCGGCGCGATGATGCGGACCAGGCCGGTGGCGAGGGCGTTGAGCAGGGTGGGAGCGGCCATCCGCAGCACGTGCAGGAGCAGCATCACCTCACCGACGGCGACTGGCCACGTCTGGCTGAGGAGGTCGGGCGAACCGACGGCCTGCGCGAGGGCAGGATCCGAGAACGTCAGGATCATACGCACATTATTCCTGGAGGTGGTTGAGGATCCAAGACGCCCCGCGACACGCCGACGATCGAAACTTAACTGATTTCGCGATTTTCTGTGGTTCAATGTTCTTGATCAAGGACGTGTCCTGCACCGGCCACGCCATCGTTTACAGAAGGGTTGTTCCCATGCCCCGCATCCACACCTACGTCGCGACGGACACCACGCCGCGCACTTACGCCGACATCGCCCCCAGCACGCCGCTGAAGGAGCTCGTGAACCTCGGGGACAGCTCGCTGGCCTACGGGCTCGACCAGGACGAGGCGCTCGACGTTACGCGGACCGTCGAGGAACTGTTCGGCAGCCGCAACGCGCACGTGATCGTCCACTCCTGCCGGGAGGTCCGCGTCACCGTCACCTACGGCGGCTCGTCGCGGAACATCCAGGCCAAGCCCGGGTGGCGGGTCGCCAAGGTCCACCGGGAGGCGATCAAGGCGTTCCAGATCGACGAGGCTTCGGCTGCGGACCTGATCCTGCGCCTGCCCGGGTCCACTGAGGAACTGTCGGAGACGGTGCCGATCGGCGGCTACGCCGCAGAGGGCACCTGCTCGGTCGCGCTCGACCTGGCCCCGCACATCCGGGCGCAGGGGTGACGGCCGTGCCGGGCCCCGTCCATGATCCTGGGCTGGTGCGTCTTGAGTGCGACCTCGCCTCCGCAGAGTTCGACAGCGGGGTCGACGCCGGACTCTGGCGCCTCGTACGACTCGACTGGCCCACGCTCGTCGTCGCCATCGTCGCAGGCGACGACCGGGAGCTCGGCATGCACCTCAACGTCGAGGGGTATCCCGCGACTGCCCCCGCCGGGCAGCCGTGGGACCTCGACAAGAACGCCCCCCTGCCCACCGACAGGTGGCCGACGGGCGGGACTGCGGAGCTGGTGTTCCGCCGCGACTGGTCTTCCTCGCAGGGCAACGCCCCCTACCTGGCCTGTGACCGCCAAGGACTGCTGACACACGGGAACTGGATGGCCGAGCGTTCCGACCGAGCCTGGAACCCTACCCGCACGATCACCTTCTATCTGACCGAGATCCATCGCGAGCTTCGCAACGCTTCCCTTCCGGACGGCCACCGGTGACATCGAGCCGACCGGTACTGACCATCCGATCAGACCGTTATGAAGCACTCATCCGAGAGCTCGCCCGTCGGGGCGGGGGTGTCCGAGAATCCGGTGCTTTCCTCCTAACTCCGTTAGACGCGACGACCCAGCGCGGGCCTCGGCCCATTACCGGGATCGCCTACTACGACGATCTCGACCCTGACTGCCTCACCGGCGGTATCACCTTCAGTGCGATCGGCTACAGCGTGTTGAACCAACGCTGCCGCCGCGACGGCCTCCAAGTTGTGGGCGACATCCACACTCATCCCGGCACGCTGGTCCGGCAGAGCCGTATAGACCGGGGCAACCCGATGATCGCCATCCCCGGACACGTGGCGATCATCGCGCCCCGCTTCGCTCAAGGTGTTATCTCACCGGTAGACCTCGGCGTTCATGTCTTCACCGGAGCCGGCAACTGGACTTCCTCGTACGGACACGCCGTCAACGACGTTCTCTCCATCGAACCTGTCCGCAATGGGTCATTCTCCCCCATCCGCATCATCCGTCGTCTCTTCAGCAAGGGTCACCGCCGATGACTGAGCAACCCCGCCGTGTCGACGCCGTCCACCGGACGGCACTCCTTTCCGCCCACGACGGCTCCCAGCCCACCGTGCGGGACGCGCTCGACGCCCACACGCGAACCGGCATCCTGATCCACGCCGACGCTACGACGTGCGAAGATGCCGCCGGTCAAGCGGCTCTCCTCACCGCGGTGGCGACAGCCGTCCGTGCGTTCGGTACCGTCCTCGTCGCCGTCGACACAGCCGACGCGCAGCTGAGATCCGGCCCGTACCGCGGCGCGACACTCAGCCACGTCCTCACCGAAATCGGAGCTGTTTCTTCTCACCCGAATGGCCCGTCGTGGCCGGTCCTCCTGATCGGCGCACAGACGCCTCCGCCCTCTGCCCGCCCCGGTACTCCTGTGCTGCGGGCATCTTGGAGCGGCTGGACCGCCCGCGTCCAGGTTGCCGACGACCGCACCGAAGGTGACCCGTGTGACGACACCTGTGTTCTCGCCCCGATCGCCGCCGGCGCACTCGGTGTGGCAGAAGCCTTCACCTTCATTCGACGGCTGCCCGGTAACGACGCCGGATTCCGCGATGTCGTGCTGGACCTCTGGTCGCTCGGGCGACCGGCCGACGCCCCCGCGCCGCCCCTGTGCTACGCGCCGTGTGCCTGGTGGCTCGTCGGACTCGGCCACCTCGGCCAAGCCAACGCCTGGGTGATTTCCTGGCTCTCTTACCAGAACCCGAACGAAATCGAGATCATCCTCCAGGACACCGATCTCACCATCCCTGCTAACCACAGCACCGGCCTGTTCACCCCCGTGAATTCCGACGGCATGCCGAAGACCCGCCTCGTCGCGGCGGTCCTCGACAGGCTGTCCTACCGGACGCGCATCATCGAGCGGCCTTTGACTTCATACACCAAGGCAGATCCCGCGGACCCGCATGTGGCGCTGATCGGTGTCGACAACCTCGCCGCTCGCAGGCTGCTCTCCTCCGTCGGCTGGCGCACCGCCATCGACGCCGGTCTAGGCGCTGGAGCCCGGGATTTTTCATCGATCGCGCTCCATCGCTTTCCCGGAGCCTTCCCCAGCTCAAGCGTCCCGGCCTGGGCCGACTCCACGACGCCGCCGGTCACCATCCCCGACCAGCCCGCTTTCAAAGACGCAGAGGATCGCCTCGGACGTTGCGGTGTCGTTGAACTCGCCGGTAAGGCCATTGGAGCCGCATACGTCGGCGCCGTAGCAGCCTGCCTCACCATCGCCGAGGCCGTCCGAGAACTCCACAGAGGTCCTGGGTATGACGTTGCGGCCCTTGACCTTCTTACTCATGACCCGCGAACCGCGCCGGCTGAGACCCGTGCCAACATCATCCACGCCCCGCTCGCTCACTCTTAGCCTCCACGCTTCAGGGGTAGAGCGGCAGCGCGCCGATATATGACCTTATAAACTTAATAAGTGTCATGTCCGGCTCCTCTCGCCGCTCCCCGGACAGCAAAGCCTCGATTTTCTCCACATGGCTGCGGGATATGGCGACTTGCCTCCATGATGTCCACCGAAGCGGCGGCAACTTGGACCGCTGCGACAAAATGGACTTAATGGAGGTCATGTGACCAACCGGGAATCCCTCGCAAAGCTCGTATTTTCCCTGGTGATCGCCTGCGGCACCGTCTGCTTCGGCCCAGCACCCGTGGCTGCAAGCTCGTATGCCTCAGCAACGACCAGCGGGTGTATTTCCTCGTATTACGCTGCCGCCCACCCCGCGAAGGACGTAGTTGCGGGTATCCCGATCGCGAATAAAGGGTGGCGCAGTTACTCCCTGGGGATCGCCTCATACTTGCGACGGTGTGGTGGATACGCACATGCGACCCATCAGGTATATATCGACACCCGCAATCTGCCCTACGGTCATCGCCTCTGGATTCAAGTATCCACGCAACGAAGCGACGGCGTGTGGGCACGCGCCCATGAGGCCGCCGTTCTACAGGTGACCGGGCGCCAAAGAATAGAGGAGGTGATTCTCCATCAGCGTCGTGGGATCGGGGGCGGGCTCTCGGTCACACTGGTCAAGGTCGTTCACACGGCCACCACACCTGGTGACGGGGCTCTGATCCCGCGTAGTTCCACTCTCGTCGGAATCTACAAACCCTGGAACGGCCCGGTGGCATCCCCGCGAAGCTAGCCGATCGCTGGACAAGATCACCATATAAAGCGCGGCGGTGCACCACGGCAACGAGTAGGGGAGATGTGCACCGCCGCTCATACGAGTAGGCTTACCTGTCTCCTTGTGTCGATGATCAAAGAGGAGGCGAGAGGGTCCACAAGCTTCTGGACGCGGCACGCGGACGCGTCGAGGTGATCACCGGCTCACATGCAGAAGCCGAGGTTCTCGACCGGGCCTTCGAGAGCGCGGCCGGCCTCGCCTACCAAGCCCTGGCCAGCCCGTCCTTTGAGGAGTCTGACAGCTCGGCCGCCTCGTCGATTACGATCGCCACCCGTTCGACGAGCTATACGCCACCCTCACCGGCCACGGCCTCAACGAGGCTTTCGTCCAGGGCATCATCGACATGAAGCGGCCCAAGGACGAAAGCTCGACGCCGGCGTCGCCCGCACCCCGGACACAACCTCCCCCACCGGCTTCGAGCAGTGGTGCGTCTAGACCCTCAAGCCGCCGTCCTCCCCTGAAGTGAGGCAGCGCCGGAACACATAGAGCAGGGCCAACCAAGGCCACTCGCCACATTGGAGGCCCCCTGAGTACCCGCTGAAAAGATCGAACAGCGGTCAGGCCCCAGCAGCCCTCGGCCTTGGGGAGATGGGTGGACGTCCTGTGGTTGCCTGTCATGAGGGAAGTGGTCAGCTTAGATCTAGGTGATCGGCACCTAGCACAAGGTGAGCCATCGTGTGACGGTCACAGGGAAGGGCTGAATCCTCCCTGCAAAGGACACGTACACGATGGCTCTGTCCCAGTCTGACTTAAGACTCGCTGACTGGCGCGTCCGGCCAGCTCGCGGACCACCGCACCGATCTGGGAGGCCAGGCGGGGCGTGCGCCGCTGGGTAGCGTTCCAGCACGCCGGACAGCTGTTCACGGAAGGTCTGGCGGCAACCGCGGGTTGGGCAGACCAGGCGGCGGACCCGTACTACCACGATTACGTCGCGTGCGTCGACCGGGACATCCGTGACAGTACGATCGTAATGGCCGTGCACGCACGCTGTCCGGGCCCCGCAGTTCGGGCAGGCGACAGGCCCGCCCGGAGTTTTCGCCCGCACATGGATGCGCTCGTCCTCATCCGCGACGTCCTCCACGACCAGCGGCGACAACCCTGAGAACACCACAGTCACAAGCCAACCAAGATCATGTATGACTCACTGTGACGCAGTGAAACCTTTCGTCACCACCGAATCTGCGACAGAGCCGTTGTTTTGTTGTTTTGTTCTTACAGTCCCCATTTCGGTGTGGTGTCGGAACACAGCCACACCGAGAGCGGCACCAATCACCTCTCGCTGGCCCGCGTGGGTCGCGCTCTTTCGTTCTTGCTCATCTACGGTGACCCGCGACGGTCACCCGTTCCCATGTACTGAAACACTGGTCGATCAGCGTTGATCGGAACCGGCGATCGATGGTGAGTCCGCCCGGCATCTGATCACGCCTTGGTAGTCGAGCGCTTTCTGAGCGCTAACGCCAATGTCTGGATCAAGGTGATGGTGCGTTTCCACCAGGGGAGCGTGATCGCTGCGACGTGCTTCTCTACTGCGGCGATGAACTTCTCCTCCGCTGCCCTGAGGTCCGTCAGGTCGACGCGATCAGGGCCGATGTTCATGCCCTCGTCATTCTCAAGCCCGGGGGCCTTCCATGCCTTGTGCATCGCGCCGCCAGCGATTCTGCGCACCGCAGTTACCAACTCGCTGTAGGCGGTGCCGGTCTCTGGCGATTCGGCTTGGGTCCATGCCTGGTAGTAGGAGATCCGGGACTGCACCTTGCGGAGTTCTTCTGAGAGCCTGATGCGCTCTGCTTCCTTCTGGTCTGTCCGGCGCCGGCGGATGGCGTACGGAAACTCCCTGTAGTCGGCGTAGGCCTGGTATGCCTCCGCCAAGGTATTGCGGACCCGTGACCGCTCCTCAATGCGGGTGCTGCGACGAGCAAGGACTGAATTGATGACGGCGGTCACCGCCGCGGCGACAACCGCGCCGGAGAGCACTGCGGCGAGGAGGGCGTCACCCGAGGTAGGGGCCACTACGGTGTTGACGATTGGTGGTGGCGATGTGGAACTGGTTACGGTCGTCGCTGTTGACCGCTGAACGGTCGGCATCCCCGTGGTGGACGCCGCCGGTGCGGTGGTGTTGGGGGGCTCGGGGGTGGGGCTGGCCATACTTTCAGTCTTGGTTCAGGCTGCGTGCCACGCGAGAGGCAACTGTGGGCCGTGCGGCACCTCCTCTCCGACCCACTCCCCGGTCTGGTGCCACCAAGCCTCACGGATCAAGTGCGCGCAGATATGCCCAGCGAGGGCAACACCACCGTCATACCAACGCCAGCGCTGGGACGGCGGATCGCCTGGATACCAGATGCAGAGGCTGCCGTCATCGTAGCGGTGGGGTGAGCCGGGGCCAGGCACGTAGATGTGCGGGATGTCTCGGCTATTCACGGGGAACGCGATGGTCACCCGCCGTGAATCGAGCCCGGTCGGCGTGAGGGTCACCTGGACGGTGAATCCCCTTCGCCGCCCGGCCACCGGTCCTGCCCCGGCAGTCCTCACCACAGCGACATCGGCCCCCGCAGCATGCAAGTCGGCGATGAGCCGCAGGCGGTTCATCGGACGCTCGAACCAGGCGGGGTGTCGGTAGGAGGGAACTCGTCTCACAACACTCGGCGCCCGCCGTATGCCCGGGTGGGAGGAATGGCAACCGCGGGAGTGGAGAGCCCTAGGGAAACTGTGGTGATCGGCGTGCGGGGCCGCAGCGCCGCGGCCATCGCCGCGAGTTGGTCGCTCGCCGGCGCCTCGACATAGTTCCGGAAGACCTTGTGCAGAGCGGACTGTACAGCGGCCTCATCGTCATCATGTGCCAAGGCGTCGGTCATCGCGTCGGCGGCGGCGCGCAGTCGGTGAATCATAATATCGCGGCTGACGCCCTTCATCAGCTTCAGGGGCTTGGAGACACCAGCGGGGTCCGGAGTGTTGCAACCGGTACCGAGGAAGGTCGCTCCGCCGTCGAACACGGCGTGCAAGCCGGTGGCGACGCTCATACCAGGAGCGACATACTCAAGAGCCAGCGCTGAGAGGTGAAATGATGAAAGCCCAGGCAGGGTCCACTGCTTGTTCCATGCCTTCGCCAGCCGGATGACCTGGCGACGAGTGCGGCGCAGCGCCACCGTGCCATCGTTGAGCAGCTCGACGTGCTTCTCCGGATCGGAGGCCTCCCAGCGTTGCATGTGCAGATTGGGAATCCACAGTCCACTGCCGTCGCGGCGCGTGAGCGCGAGGACCAGGTCGACGGAAGGGTCCTGATCGTTGACCGGCGCACCGAAGGTGATCTTCGGCCCGCGCTTGGAGGTCCCGCATCGGGCGTTCGGGTAAGTGTTCCGGATCTCTGGCCCAAGCAGAGCGCACAGAACAGCGGCGACACTGTTGGGCGTCTCGCCACCACCGTCTGGGCCGAGCTGGGGGTAGTAGATCCGGTTAAGGACAAGGCCGCCGTCGCCGTCAGTGACAGGGGCGTTGATGGTGTGCTGGGCCAGTGACCCAGAGGCGTATGTGCGGTGCGCTCCGCGGAAGCTCATCGCGATCTTGCGGACGAGCGCGAGCCGTCCCCGGGCCTCGGCCAATGCGGCATCGTCGGCAGCGATGGCGCTGCCCACGGACCTGAGGTAGTCGTTGGTGTAACCCATGTGAGGTTGCCTTTCGAGGTGTCGGAGGGGCTTGTTCGCCCCTTCACACCTACTGACGCCGAACCTCATCCGTCCGTCCGGCTACTCCGCGCACTCCTTGCACATCCGCGCCGTGGGACTAGCGAACCGGTTCGGGTGCAGGGTGAGAAAGCACCGCTCGCACTGGCGGTCGGCTGCGTGAGTGCAGGCGCAGTGCCCGGCCGGGCAGCGCGAGTTACGGCACTTCGGACAGTTTTCTGTCGGGAGAAACTGTTCCTCGCAGACCTCGCAGAACTCCTGCCGAGACACAAAGCCGCCGGGGCCGGTGCGCGGTGGTGCGAAGGGCTTCCAGCCTGGCCGGTCCAGGACGGCAACTGTGATCAGATAATCACCCGACCATGCGGCGTCCCCATAGAGCCGAATGCTGGTCGACCCAGATCTGTATTGCACGTAGGTGTCGTCGACCTGCACGTTGGCGTGGCGGTGCAGGGCCGCCCGGACCAACGGCGTGTGAGCCTGACTCCAGCCCCGAGCCGGGGGATAGACCTCGCCGTGGGCGGCGGCGAAGGACACGATCCCTGCGCTGTCCAATACGGCGACAACGCCGTCAGTACCCAACTGCTGGGCGATCCGGACAGAGCAGGCGGCCCGGGATGCCTGCGTCCGCTCGAACAACGAGCAGACGTCGCTAGCAGAGGGTGATCGGCTGCCAGGACGGGGCTGAAGCATCTCGTCCGAGATAAGTACCAGCGAGGCGAACACGTCGCATGCGGCATCCTCAAACGTCTCACGGTCCGCTGGCTGCCGACGAACCGCGAGAGCCAGCCGGGCGTCCGTCTTCTGCAGGTGGTGCCCGAGTTCATGGAGGGCGGTGAACTGCCGGCGCCGGAGGCTCAGCGACTCGGTCACTGTCAGAGTCGGTGGGGTGGTGTCGTGCACGTACCCGCCCGCAACAGAGCATCGCGTCCCGATCATCTCGTCAGGGACCCTACGCACCTGCACATCAGGCCAAGTGCCGAGTTCGATGAGGGCGTCAGCACGCAGCCGACCGGCTGCACCCGGCCACCTTTTTTCGAGCAGTTGCAGCATGCCACGCGCCTGGGCCACGGCCTCGACGCGGAGAACGTTCATTCTGCGGCGTCCGGATCGAGCTGATGCGCTTCCGCCCATCGGCGGATCCGATCGGGCCAAGAAGGTGCCTGATCACCGGTCTGCCGGGCTGCCATCGCACTGACCTCATAGGCCAAGGCGAGTCGGGCCTCACTGTCGGTGAGCTCGTCGCGGCGCTTGCGCTGCCGGACCAGACCTCGCCACCTGGGCTGGTTGAACTCCGTGACGAGACCGAGCGGAGGCGGAGTGGCTGTCGGCGCGGCACCGAATACCTCACGCATGATGACGGCCTCTTGAGGCGTTGGTGCCCGCTTGCCGTCGATCAGGTCGAGAACGACTGGGAGTGGGGCACCGAGCCGTGTGGCTGCCTCATCAAGCGTCTCTGGTGCTAGGGCGTCGATGTTGATCCCGCCTGCGGTCTCTGCCTCGGTCGTCTCGACCTCCGTCGCGGTCACCTCGGTCATCGCCGCCAGGTCGTCTTCCAACGCTGCCCTGGCCTCGGACACATCCGGATCCGCCGACAGTGGACTGGCGGCCTCAGATACCTTCTGAGGGCGCGCCACCCGGTCAGCGACCTGCCGTGCGGCGGTCCCCACGTCATCGACGGGTCTGTCCAGCAGACTGATCGGTAGCTCCCGGCACAGCCCAGGCCACACGGTTACCGGACTGTTGAGGGAGGTGACCTCGCCCTCGATCAGCATGGAGCCAGGATTCTCCGTGATGGGCTCGACCGTCACTGGGACGGCGGTCACTGAGTCGGCGTCGACCGCAAGGAGCAGCACCAGCAGACCGATGTCGTCACGAAGAGCACGCCAGATCTGCCCAGGCGCTGGCGCCCAGGTCGAACGGGGTCCGAATCGGCGCTCAAGCGCGGATTCGGTTAACTGGGGAGCAGCTACCTGCTGTGCCAGAGCAACCAGGTGCTTTGGCACCCAGACGGTTTCACTGGATGTCACGACGGCCACCCTTCCATCAAGGAGCTTGACGGCCTACACCATGGCTGACGCCGAAACAGACAAATCCGTCCGGCCTTGCTTACGGAGCGATCAAACACAGCCGCAGCACCTCCAGGATCACGTTCTCGCCCAGGTCATCATCGGGCACCAACTCGCCCAGTACGGCTTTGAGCTTTCGGGTCGCTTCGAATGCTTGGGTCCGGCCGACGCCTAGGACCTGCATGTGATCGCTCACCGGCTTATGCAGATGCGGCAGCAGAACCCGCTGCGACGGGGACAACTGGGCGTACACCTCTCGAGCTCGCTCCCCAACCTCGACGAGCACATCTGGTCGATCCTCGAACGGCGCGACAGCCAGGTCGAATGCCAGCTGATCAAGCATTGCGTCGGCGAACTCCGCCGCGGCCGGGAAACGCTGCAAAAAGATCCAGGTGAGCTCGGCGACCTCAAGCGAACCGGCGGCCGCCGAAAAGACCGCTTCCAAAATGGCGATCAACGACTCATCACTGGCCAGCGGAGCGCGCCGCTCACCGGACCAGCGGACGGCGCGCACGCCAGGCACTGAGTACGCCGCAGCGACCAATGGCCGTAACTCCCCCGCGTAAGGGAAGTACTGCACGCCGATCAGCTGCCAGCGTCCGGCTCCGGGAGTACCCGACGGCACCTGGTCGAACTTCGGCGTCGCGGCCAACAATTCCTCGATCTTGCGCCGCACTGATCCCACCGGGGTTTTGCGTGCCTCGCTCACAAGGAAGTTTCGGATCGACCTGCGCAGGTAGCGCTCCATCGAAGGAAGACCGGCCGTCTGTGCCAAGACGGCATCCGTCACCTGGGGCCCCTTTGCGACGAAGAAGCTCTGCACCCATTCCCATACCGAGTCCTCTGTCCACCCCGCGCCAGGCTCCAGTACCGGAAAACGGCGTACCTCTTCACGCATAAACGTGTAGAGCAGTTTCAGCCCGAGCTGATCGAAGCGACCGAGCTGTTGCAGCTCGCGGTACGCGTCCATGACGGCTCCCGGATGCACAGGTCTGTCGGGCTTCACCTGGCCCCTCGATAACCGAGGAGCTACCAGGCACGAGCCATGTGTCTCGTCTCATCGCTCTGCGTTAACAGCTGTTACCGATTCAATCCGGTTAGGTATGCGCCACGGACCGCATCCACTGTCATCACGCGAGACGCGACGGCTTGGCCAGAACTTTGACGGCTCCGCTCAGCGAAGCGCATACGAGCAGGTCAGGTTAGCGTGGCGGGTTTGGCGTGAAGCTTGGGCGTGAAATCGGAATTGCCTATCTTCCCTGTTCAGAGGCTCGATGGGGTGCCTGCGGCGGTTCATGGTGTCCGCGCTTCTGCCCTTGGTGCCTCGGTCAGGACGTCTTCCAAGTCCCCCACCTGGTACAGCAGCACCTCGACGGTTTGCGACCCCGACCTCGCGGGTGATCCACCGGACGGGGCGCAGCCAGCCGGCGGCCACGACGTAGTCGAAGTCGCGGCGCCGGATCCCCCGCGCCGCCACTGATGCTGGCGGTGCTGGCGCGCTGGAGAAGTTGGGCATCCGGTGGGAACAGTGGGAGCGGCCGGGGCGATGGGAGGATCTATGGCGTTGGGGGTTGAAGGCGGACGGCAGATTGGCCGATCCGTGGTGACCTGAACCGCGCCCGCTGTGTTGGACGACGGAGCTTCTGATGTGTTCGTGTAGCAGACCACTGAGCCGCTGTCGTCGGATGACGTTGACGTCACGTCGGTAAGGGGAACGGCCTGAGTAGGCTGGCCATATTCCGGCGCGATGCGACCGGTGGACCTTGAAACGGTGCTCGTACTCAGGGATGATCTTGCGCAGGTGTGCGGCTTGATGATGAGGAGTCGGTCGAGGAGTTTGCGGCCCACGCTGTCGACCGCGCGCTCCATGATCGCGTTCATGCGGGACGCTTGAGGAGCGGTGCGTACAATCCGGACGTGTTCGGCGCGGAACACCTCTGGCTATGACGGTGCCTGGGAGCACCACTTGAGTGCGAGAGTGGGCACCACTTAACGATCTTGAGGGTCGAGTATGTCGGTGAGTTCGAGCACCACCGGCAGCCTTGGTCGTTCGTCTGATGACTACGGACTGTGAGTAGTGGTTGGGGGTGAGGTGGGCGTGGGCGTCTGGGTCATCCTGCAGTGAGTGTGTTGTTGCGCTGGGCGCGTGCCTGGGTCTGGGACAGCCGGTAGGAGTGGGTGCCGGTCTCGATGATGTTGCCGCCGAAGGTGAGGCGGTCGACGATGGCGGCGCAGAGTCGGGGGTCGGTGAAGGTCTTGGTCCAGCCTCCGAAGCTCTCGTTGGATGCGATGGCGACGCTGGCCTTTTCTTCGCGTTCGGTCAGCACCTGAAAGAGGAGTTCGGCACCGCGGCGGTCGAGTTCCATGTAGCCGAGTTCGTCGATGCAGAGCAGGTCGACGCGGCCGTAGCGGGCGATGGTCTTGGTCAGCTGTTTGTCGTCGGCTGCTTCGACGAGTTCGTTAACCAGTTTCGTGGCCAGGGTGTAGCGGACACGATGGCCCTTCATCGCGGCTTCGGTGCCCAGTGCGATCAGCAGGTGGGACTTGCCGGTCCCGCTGTCGCCGATCAGGCAGAGCGGCTGGCCCCTTTTCACCCATTCGCCGGTGGCCAAGGTGTGGATGAGCGCGGGGTCGATGTGGGGGTTGGCGTCGAAGTCGAACTCGCGCAGCGACTTGTCCCGGGGAAAGGCGGCGGCCTTGATCCGGCGTTCGGAGCGGCGGCGGGCGCGGTCATCGCATTCGGCCATCAGTAGTTCGGCCAGGAACCCGAGGTAGGACATCTGCTCGTGGGTGGCGCGCTCGGCCATCTCCTCGAAGTGCTTGCGGATGGTGGGCAGGCGCAGCATCCGGCACGAGGCATCGACAGCGGACTGAGCTGCCTGCTCGGTGAGTCCGCGGTGACGTGGCGCCGGGGCGGGGGTGGTCATTGCTGGTCTCCCTGGGCGTGAGGACGGCGGCGCAGGAGCTGGTCGTAGATGGCCACTGAGGGCAGCGGCCGGGTATCGGGCGGCAGTTGCGCCAGGCGCCGCTCGGTCAGGAAGGTCACGCTCGCGCGATCGTGGTGTTCGGGCTGGGCGGCGGGGTTCGACTCGGTGGTGGTGTCGGCTTCTGCGGCCTTGCGGGCCTCCAGTGCGACGGCATCGGCGGTTAGCGCTCCGGCTGCCAGGGCCGAGGCCAGACCGGCGACCACGTGCTCTTGGGCCAGGTGGCGCGACAGCAGTAGTACCTCGATCAGGGCGCGGGTGCCGTCGCGGTCACCGTGGGCCTTGCAGGCCGCGGCCCACCACCGGTCGTGCACCGGCGTGAACTTGCCCGCCGCGCGGGCCTGCTCCAGCGCGGTCGCGCCGGGCAACGCGCCGGGTTTGCGGATCAGCACCTCCAGGTAGTGATCGAGCTCCAGCCGCATGCCGGCCTTGGCCAGCAGCCGCTCATGCCGAGCCACTTCCTCGCGGCCGTCATAGACGACCAGCTCCGAGGCGTGCAGCATCACCCGGACCTGACGGCCGATCAAGTGGGCCGGTACCGAGTAGCGGTTGGTGCGCACATTGATCTGGCTGTAGCGATCCACCCGCGGCGATAACAGCAGCCCGGTCTCGAACGCCTCGTCCGGCAAGGGTTTGAGCAGGGGCTGCTCGATCGCGAAATAATCACCGATGGTGCGGGGTCGGCTGCCGATCCGCCGCGCGTCGTCGGCCGCGTCCCAGGCGTCGATCAGGGCGTTCAGCTCGGCCAGCATGGCGACCTGCGGGACGGGCACCAGGTGGTTGCGGCGGAACCAGCCGATGTCGCCCTCCACCCCGCCCTTCTCGTGCGCGCCCTGCTTACCGGGCTGGCAGTAGAACGGTTCGATGCCGTAGTGCTCGCGAAAGGCGGTCCAGCGCGGTGTCTCCACCCGAGCCCGGGAGAAGCCGAGCACCTGGGCGACCGCAGCCTTGAGGTTGTCGTAGCGGATCTTGCCGAAGGGAACCCCGCCCAGCACCCTGAAGGCGTGAACGTGCCCCTCGAAAAACGCCTCCTGGCCCCCAGAGGCGAACACGCGGTGCACGGCCTTGCCCGAATACGACAGCCGCAGCGAGAACAGCACGCACTTGACCAGCTCGCCGGCCAGCCGGATCGTCACCTCGCCGAAGTCGGCCTCCGCCTCGGCACCTGGCCTGTGCGACTGCGGCACGAATGCGTGCTGTGGACCGCGCCCCGCTTCCATCCTGATCTCTGGCCGCCGCCGGGTGAGGTAAGCGCGAACCATCTGATACGACACCTCCGCCGCGTGCTCGTCGACCAGCCTGTCGAAGATCCGTTTGGCGGTATGCCGCTGCTTCTTCGGGGCGTCCAGATCCGCCCGGAGCATCTCGTCGATCGCCGACTTGTACGGATCGAGCCGTGTGCTGCGAGGTGGTAGCTCCTTCCTCGGGGCCGGCCAGTCGCCCGCCAGCGCTTTGGCTACTGTGCGGCGGCTGACCTGGAGCTTGCGCTCGATCGCCCGGCCCGACAAGCCCGCACGCGATTCACGGCGGATAGCGGCATACAGCGCGACCTTGTCAGCCTGCGACGCCACGACGCCCTCCTCACACGGAGTAGCGGCGCCATCATCTCATCGTAACGAGGCCAGTGGTGCTCAAACTCATCAACATCCGCGAACGCCACCATCATGGCCGAGCACCAGTGACCTACAAACGGTGCCCGATCTCGCCGTCATAGCCAACACCTCATCGAATAGCGCGGTGACCTGGCTGTCCCGGTCACGAATTGCAAACTTGAATGAGCCGGTCCATCCCAGGCCCATGATCAAGTTTCCGGCCTGTTGGGTAGCCCGGTCAGTGGTCAGGTTCGCCGTGACGCTCTGGATGCGCACCCCGCGGGTGGCGTGCTCGACGACCGTGAAACAACATAGGCTGGCGATCGTGATCGTCTCGACATCTTTCTGCTGCGCCGCTAGTCGCCACTGGAGACAAAAAGCTGTCAAGCGCGTACTGAGGCACGAACGTATGCGGGCAGTGCTGTCCACCAGCTACATTCGTCGCGCACGGCCAAGACCTGTTGGCGGTCGTCTGCCAGTTGCCGGAGGGATTCGTGCCGGTCGGCCCGTCCGCAGGCAGCCACGCCCGCACGCAGGACGGTAATGGCCTGCGAACCGAAGGGACGCGTACGGCAGATAGCTAGCATCGCTTCCAGCACGTCTGGAGGCATGCGCGGTGACGCGTTAACGAGCGCCCAGCATGCCTGCACGCGCGTGTCCAGATCAATTCGTTCAGCGCCGAGGATGCCCAGGAGGGCCCAACCATCGCTCGCGCCCTCGGCGACCTTGCCGAATACTCTGATCACTGCACGCAGCATCACGGGATCCATAAGGTCGGCTCCGCGGCGTAACAGCGCGGCCAGCGGCGAGCGCAGGGCGTTGCGATATCCCGAGTTGACCAGCAAGGCCGTGTACATCGACCGAACCGCGTCATCGTGTCCGACAAGGCTCTGGCTCAGGACGTGGCCGAGCAATGGGTCATCACCGCGCTCCCATTTGGCTTGCCAGACCAGGCCTATGTCTTGAACCTCGGCGGCCAAGCGCAGGCAGGTCGCGCGGAAGCGACTGACCTGCGCGTCGGCAGTCGCAGTCGGCTTGGCAAGGTAGACCAGCTCAGGTCCCATCCCTGTGGGCATCGTAAGGTGCACGGATGGCGTCAGCCGACGCATGAGTTGCGTGGCAGCGCGGCGTACTTCCAGTTCGATACTCGCATCAACAATCGTGTCCGCGCACTCTCGTCGCAGCGCACTAAGCTCTTGTGCTGATGGACGCCACGCCCCCGCGTCGACGAGGGCGGCAACAGTGGAAAACAGCTCGCGCAGAAGCCAGCGATCCGGCGGGTCGAACAGCGCCCGGACGACCCAGCCCGCAGGGGCACGTCCCGGTGCCCGCTGATACAGCTTCAGTGGCTGGAAAGAGGCTGGGTTTCCACGCTGAGTCATCACGGCGACGGCAACCTCGCCGGCGATCTCGGCCGTAGCGTCTGTCCGACCTATGCGGAGAAGCGCCTCAGCACGTATGTCCTGGGCCGCGCCCTGCGCTGTGCAAAGTTCCAGCATCAGCCGTTCGATCAGAGTGCCCCACGTTCGACGACCGAGCTTGCGATCCGTCGCAATGAGGTGGCCGGACAGCAGATCCCAACCGGCAGACGTGATGACATCACCGCCGAGCACGCAATCGATCAGCTCGGCGGCGGCTTGTTCGTCCGATGGCCCTCCGGCCGGATCGTCACTGCGGCGTCCGTACGCACGCAGCACCTTGTGTGCCGGCCCGGCGAGATGTCCCGCTGCTAGGCCGAGCGCCTGCTCATAGGCGGCCAGATGGCGGGGTAGCCATGTCGCGGTCCCATTTTCCAGACGCGAAATCATAGCTGGCCCGATGCTGCGGGATCCTGCCTCCCGCATGACTCTAGCCGCGAAGGTCGCTGCGGTCGCAGCGTCCACATCCGGGGCGTTGTACCGATGTGTCCGGGCCAGCCATCCCACCAGAGCATCAGGGCCGTGCGGGGAGGGGGCGCTGGCCTTAGCCGGTCTACCGAACGTTGCAGCCATGGCTGTCTCCGACTTCTTTACTGCTCAGTGCTCCGATTCAAGCACCCGCCCGAACTACCCGGAAGAGGCGAAACTCAAAGAGTAGGAGTCAGCACAAAACGGGGTACGGAGACACAAGTATGGATAGAAACGACAGAACGACACAATGCGACTTACGTCGGGATAGCACTGCCACCCCTACTCAAGCGCTACCGACGGAGTCCTCATCGGAGAGTGGAGTATCCCAGCAGCAGAAAAGGAGGGATTGGATGGGTATAATCAACACCGTGGCTGGTATCGGGCTTCTCTGCCTTTCGATCTGGAACACCGTCAAAGGCTGACTGCGACCCTGCCGTCGATTGAAGTACCGGCCAGGCCAGCAGAGGACAAGCGCAGCAAATCATATTTTCCAGTCCACCAGCCGAGATGGTCCGGTTTGCTGTGCTGTCGACGTACAGAAACACGAACTCTCCGCGAACACGGAGAGCAGTTCCAATGCCGGGGCATCAAGCTGATGTGCCCCGACTTCGGTGCAATCGTCTTACTGGAATCCTCGTGTCGTTGATCACGAGGAGAGGCGAGAAGTGCCCCGAAGCTATCCCTCCATTTCCGCCGTCAGGTACTCGACCTGGTCAAGTCAGGCTGCCCACTCCGGCAGGTAAGTCGCAGACCTGGCATGCCCAGCCAGACATCTACGTCTGGCTGGGCATGCCAGGGGCCCAGGTCACGTCCCATCGAGTGGTAGGTCGGGCTACGTGCGACGCACCGTCCCCCGATCTTGACGACATGACTCGAGACAAGACGTCTCTCGCATCCGTTTACCCAAGTTCTCCAGTCAGGCCGACTTTCTTGATCCAGCGCCCCCAGCGGGGACTGCGCTCGAACTGCTCAGCGATGGCCCTGCCTGAGGGCAGCGCACCGTCAGGGCCCCGGTTGGCCTGCGCCCATCCCCAGGCAGCACGACGAAGATCGACAACGTCACGCGGATGTACCCCGGCTTCGAGATCGTCGTCACCAGCGGAGACGTTCGCACAATCCTGCTGCACGATGATGTGTTCGGCGACCCGGCGTATCTGCGCCATTAGTAGTTCGTAGCTGCCGATCAGTGACGCCGAGGGCCAAGCAGCGATGACTCGGCCGATAACGCTCGGCTCAGCGACCGCGACGTTGGCGCCTAGGCTGGCCAAGCTGCCGGTGATAAGGAGGGCCCATGCCAGGACACCACCACGTGCCCCGTACCGGTTGGCCTGGAGGATGGACATCGAGGCCACGACGATCGTGCCGTCTACCGCAAGAGGAATGAGCACGGCCGCCAGTTGATCCTCGCCATGCTGCAGACACAACTCGCGCATGTGCCGAAACGAGACGACCGCAGCGATCAGTGCCAGCAGCGACACACCCACGATCGTTGTACGCCGAATGCAACGAACCAGACGAAAGTCGGATTGCATGACGGCCTACCTCTGCCCGAGCAGGAACTGCCGAGTCAGGGTGAAGGCATGTGCAATTGGTTCGGCTCCGACCTCAGACCCGAACCTTCATAAAGGCTGAGGTGGATGGGCGTCCCGTAGTTGCCTGTCATGAGGCAAGCGGTTAGCTTAGCTCTCCCGTTGATCCCATGCTTTTGATCCAGCGGCCCCATCTGGCGCTGCGCGCGAACTGCGTGGCTATGGCCTTGCCAGAAGGCAGAACGCCATCAGGGCGGCGATTAGCCTGAGCCCACTGCCATGCTTGCCGATGCAAACTTCCCGCGCTAACACCTGCCTCCTCTTGGCCCGTGACAAACTTCATCTCCCTGTTCTCGTGAGAGCTTTCCGCTCTAGCGCAGGTGTGCCTGATCTGGCCTATGAGCATCTCGTAGGCGCCGATCAACGCGAATGAAGGCCAGGCGGCAACGATGCGGGCGATCACCACAGGATCGGCGACCGCTACGTTGGCGCCAAGACTGGCCAGGCTGCTGACGATCAGGAGAGTCCAAGGCAGGATGCCTCCACGCCGACCGTACCGGCTGGCCAGGAGAATCGACATGGAGGACGCGACGATCATTCCATCCACTGCGAGCGGGACAAGAGCGGCACCGAGCTCACTTTCACCGTAGCGGAGAGCCAACTCGTGCATGTGCCTGTAGGACACCATCGCGGCTATCACCGCGAGCAGCACCACGGACGCCGTCGTCGTCCAGCGGATCCAGCGGTCCGCGGATGCAGAAAAACCTTTCATCGGCCCGCATCCCTTTTGACCAGCTTCGTGCGCGCCTCAACGACGAGGCGACCACGTGAAACGGCAGGTAGAGGTGCCGCAGATTTGGGGCGTGCCTGGCCGGGGGCACTTTCCTGACCAGCCATCCAGCCCTCTACCAGGGCATCCCTTGATCACTGCTGAGTGATCTACGGCAGCCGTAGGCCGCCGTACGCAGCCATAGGTCAATGATCGCGAACCATGTGCGAACCAGCATCCAGGACGTTTCCCCAGGTCACCTCTGGAAAGCGAAAGGCCCCGGGATGTCCCTGGGCCGTGGTGCGCAAGGCTGTGGATCACTCGTCGAGAGCTTCGGAGATCTTCCCGTTGGCGCGCGCCTGCTGCCCTTCGATGCACTTGGCGTAGACCCGCAGCAGCACGTCAACGCTGTGACCGGCCCGCTCGGCCACCTCGGTAGCCGGCACCCCGGCGTTCAGCCAGAGCGAGACAGCCGCATGCCGAAGGTCGTACGGCCGCGCCGCCAGCGGTGAGACCACCTGCTCAGCCGTGAAGGCCACCCGGCGTGCCTGCTGCCAGACACCCGAGTATGCCGAGGAAGAATGGGACCGCAGGATCGCGACCAGGACGGGAGGGATGGGAACCAGCCGAGTCTCATCCTTGGCCCGATGCTTGAGGCCCCGAGAGTCGTGAGTCTCCCCCGAGTTGGTCCATCTCTTGTTGGCCTGTGGCCGCGCCTTCTCGACCGTCAGCAGACCCCAGCCCTGTTCAGGAAGGGTCACGTCCAGCGGAGTGGTGTATGAGTTGATCTCTGCGTGATCCTGTTTCTGCAGGTTAAGCGGTGAGTGTTTGTGGGATCGGGTTTGGTTGTGGTGTGTCGCCGGGAATGACGCGGAGCCGGGTCTTGGCCAGGATGTCGGGGCCCATGTAGCGGCGGGCT